>JACDAH010000240.1 GCA_013695505.1 Chloroflexota bacterium
TCCGCCGAGTGACTGGGCTCCCCGACGGGTTCGAGTGGATCACGCCGTACGGCCTCACCGCAGACGGCGCCCGAGTGCTCTTCTTCGCCGAGCGGGGAGCGATCGGCGGAATCACGCACACCGGCGAACTGTTCGTCGTCGACGCCACAGGACGCAACCTTCGAAAGCTGAACGCCGAAGGCTGGTATGTCGCCGAGACCGGCGGCCGGCTGGCGAGCCTGTCGCCCGACGGGAAGCGGGCCACCTTCACCGCATGTAACGCGGCAACGAAGAAGGGCGCCATCTTTGTCGCTGCCCTCGACGGCGGTGGGGCGCAACCGGTCGTCGAGCTGACGTACTGCAGCTCATCTGCCGCGTGGGCACCAATCGGCGAGATGATCGAATTCGGGCCGCGGGAGGATGGCGTTCATTTCATCGTCAACGCCGATGGCAGTGACCGCCGGGACCTCGCGTCGGATGAGCTGGGATCTGTCGCATGGTCACCGGACGGGAAGCACCTTGTCGTCGCTCGCGGTCCGGAAGGGTCGCGCGATCTGTGGATCACGGGTCTCGAGGGCAACTTCCTGGTCCAAGTGACGCATCAGCCTGGAACGTACACGGTGTACGACTGGCGGTGACGCCGCGGCGATGGCCGCTCGACCGACGGACGGTAGGGTCGCGACTCGGCAACGCCGCCCCTTTCCGCGGCTGAACGGCCATCGGGTGAGTGCTCGGAAGGCTGTTTCATCTGTTTTGGTGTCAGGCCTAGCCATTCTGTAGGCGTCAGGGCCTAGCACCGCAGGCGAATAGACCACGCCTGCCGCCCCACGGACGATTCGCGGGTGAAGCTGTGCACGGTCTGCGGTGTCGTCACCAGCCGCGCGGGTAGCCGCTGCACAGTGGTGTCCCAGGACGTTGGTGTAAGTCGAGGCCCTTGACGGCGAGGGTCACCGCGTGGTCTTCCCGTGAATGTCTGACGTTCACCAGGAGACCGCCGCGATGTCGCTCGCGGGGCTCCGAGACACCCTTGGCATCGACTTCGCAAGGTTCAATGCCGTCCTCGCCACCATAGGTGCGGACTACGAGCCGATCAGGAACCCCCAAGGCCACGTGGTCGCGATGGCGTCGTATCTCGCGCGTCATCGCGACGCCATCACCGACTCCCTGCGCGGCGCATCCGTCGACGAGTTTGACCGAGGGGTGATCCCGAGCGACTACGCGTCGAAGGCCGGACAGCTGGCGGCTGCCATCCTGCGCCGAACGGCCGCGGCCGCGGATTGGTCGGATCCCCTCGATCCCGACCCTGCATGGCTCGATCAGTGGGAGTTGCCGCCCGACGACGCGGTGGCCGAGCGCGTCGCAGCGTGGCTCGAGAGCGACGCAGGTATGACAGCCGCGGGTGTCGGTTCCTTGCCGCCGGTTGCGGAGGTGCGAGCGGCCAACGCGCGCGCCCTTGCAGAATTCTTCGCGCGCGCCTCCATGCTCCTGCCACTGTGGGCAGCGAAACAGGGCGGAATCAGCGCGCCCACCTGGCTCGCTTCCGGCTCAGGAGACGAGCTGATCGCCGAGTTCACCCGCCGCGGCCTGCACGACTTCCGTGCGCTCGACGACGCGGCGGTGATCGCGTGGCTGCGCCTCATGGACCGGTGGCCCGTGGACCTCCCCTCGTCGCTCACCTTAGGAGTACTCGGCCTTACCGAGGCCGACCTCGCCGCGCAACGCGACCAAGAGGCACGCCTCAAGTGGGAACGGCTGCAGGCTCGCCGATCAGTTGCCCTTGACGGCCGTCCGGTGTCGCTGGACCCCGACCGGATAGACGACCTCATTGAACGAATGCGCGAAGGGCTCACCGATGAACTCCTCCAAACCTCGGACCGACCCGTGACGCTGGAGGAGATCGAGGAGCGGCGGCGGCGAAAGCGGGGCGCCTCCAAGAAGGGCGACAGGCCCGGCGGCCGCGTCCCCAACAGAATGACGAGCGACCAAACCGAGCTCGTCGGGTTCATGGGCGAGCTGGTCGCGGACGAATGGCTGCGCCGCCGCTATGGGTCGTCCGCGCTCTGGCGCTCGCACTACCGGCGCTTCGTGCACAACGACGGCGACCTCGGTAACGATGGCCTCGGCTTCGATTTCGAGGTGCTCCGGGTCCGCCGAGGAACCCTGATGTTTGAGGTGAAGGCCACCACGACGGACGATCTGGCGTTCGACCTCACGGAGACCGAGATCGCCGTGGCCCAGGAGAATGCCGGGCACGACCGCTATCGGATCCTGTTCGTCGGCCGGGTCAATGACAGCGAGCAGCGCTGGCTCGCGGTGCTGCCGAACCCGCTCTCTACGGGCGGCCGTGGGCGCTATCGGATCGTGGGTCGCGGGATTCGGTATGAGTTCGCTATGCCGGCTCGCGCCATCGGGTCGACCCGGTATGTCGACTCGAGCTAGGCGAGGCCTGGGCGCAGGGCGAGGGCAGACGTGTGGGTGTCGATCAGTGACGCTCCAGACTAGGACGACGAGCCGACCGGATACTCGTCCTGCGTAGATGAGCCTGCTCGATACTCGGACCCGATCGCGCACGCAGGTCGGCGAGAAGGCGCCTCACAGCGCTCGCCCGGATGCCCAAGAGCTTGGCGGCGTCCTGGACGGATCCGCCTGCAGCGACGTAGGCGGCGCGCAAGTCCACCTGGCGCTGCGTCGCCTGCGGCGCGGGTATCGCCTAGTACCGGTCGCCCGGTGCGAGCCGCCGGTACGCCGCGATCGCACGGTCCGTGCCGGTTGCGGCGGCATAGCGCGCGACCATCTGGCGGCTCCGCCAGCCGGCCAGTCGCATCAAGTCAGTCTCCTGCATTCCCGAGCTCAGCATCGAGTGCGCGAACAGATGACGGAACGCATGAGCGCCGATCCGCGACAGCCCTGCCTTTGCGCAGCGGCGCTCGAGGATCTGGGCGATCCCATCGCTCGTCACCGGGCCACGGTGGCCGAGCCACAGCTCGTGGCGCTCGGCATCGCGATGCAGCCGCCGCTCGCGGAGGTACCGATCGATCGCCAAAGCGGCCCGAGACCCAAAGGTGACGATCCGCGGCCGCCGGCCCTTGACAAGCACCGTCGCGGTCTTCTCGCGAAGGTCGACCATGTCGAGAGTCAGTGCGGCGACCTCGCTCCGTCGGGCGCCGGAGTCGAGGAGCAGCCGGATGAGGGCATTGTCGCGACGGTCGATGAACGACCGCCCTTCGCAGGCCCGAAGGAGCGCCCTGACGGCGTCATCGGTCACCATCGGCACCGGCTCCTCGGGTACCCGTGGCGGCCGGGTCCGGGCCATCGGCGACGCATCGATCAGCCCCTCGTCAGCGAGCCAATCGAAGAAGCGCTTGAGGGCGAGGTAGCGGTTGCGAGCGGTGTTCGGACGCCAGCGCGCGACTTGGTCGGCGATGAATCCTTCGACGTGCTCGCGGCGGACCGCGCGGGGGTTAGTCGGCATGCCGCGGCTGGCGAGGAATCGGCCGAGCAGCTCGACCGCTTCGCCGTAGGTTCGGCGGGTCTTCGGCGCGAGGTTCTCGGCTTCCATGGAGAGGAGGAACGAGTCGAGCTCGACGCGCAGGTCGGCGGGCAGCAGGCCGGCTGGCCGGGTCGAGAGGGGGATCGCGGTACGCATTTGAGCCTCCAGTGGGCTGGTTGGCGCGTACCTCGGAGGCTGCAAGTTAGCAGGTCATCGAGCGTTGTGGCAACCCCGCTCGACCCTCGAATCGGCTCCGGGAGACAGTTAGCAGGTCTTCCTGAGCACGAAGGAGGGAAGTGGAGCCGACACTCGGATTTGAACCGAGGACCTGCTGTTTACGAAACAGCTGCTCTACCGCTGAGCTATGTCGGCGTCGAGAGGCACTACCGAAGAGTGTACCGTGCGCCGACGAAGTCGAGCCTGACCCAAAAGTTCTCCCAGCCGGAGTGCCGCCTGCCACGTACCGGACACGTAACCCCCCATGGTGCCAGGAGCAATACCAGTCCGTCGAACTCCGATCAGCAGCTGCAGGATCGCCCGTTGGGAGCCGAAGACATACACCTTGGCGTTCTCGATCGGTTCGCTCGGCACTCCATCTGGTGGGTATCCGGGAACGAAGACGATGCCGTCGGACGGTCCGGGATAGCTAGCCTTGATGCCAATGATCGTGAGGCCCTGCGGGTTGAGGGCGTCGACGGCTTCAATCCCAATGTCAGCGGCGGTCTCGTTCCATGGGAGGGGCATGGCCCACGTGCCGGTCTCGCCAGGCGCAAGAATCGCTTCGACGCCGGCGGCCCCACCCACGGCTTGGATGGGCCCGTCGAGCCGATACGTCCGTTGCGCACTCGCAGCGCCGTAGACAAGCGCGGCGAGTGCCAAGACCGGCAGGCCGACCATCAGGATGCGGCGTGCCGTTGGAATCATGAACCTATCCCTTACCGACGACACGCGCGGCGTTGGGCCAGGTGGAGTTGGTTCCGCATAGATGTCCTGCTCTTTGCCAGGTAAACACGATCCTTGAGCTGTTATTGAAGCCCGTGCTCGATGACATGTCGATGCCGATGACGGATGCGACCTTCAACCCGTTGCTGAATGTGATAGCCACCCCGCCGTCTTTGGTTGTCTTTCCGCCGGCTTGAGTGACCGAGCAGTTTGTAGCGCTCGGCGCCGACGCCGCGCTATAGGAGAGCAGGTCGCCTTCCCACGCCGTCGCGTCGAAGCTGTAGCCGTAATCCTGACATCCGAAGTCCGTGGCCAAGTCGTGATGGATCTTCTTGTATTGGAACTCCGACTCCATCACCTTGAGGCCATTGTTTCCGACCGTCGGGTAGTCGATCGTTGACGACGCTGTGATCGTCTGGGTTCCTGACGCTGAGAACGACCCATAAGAGAGCTGCTTGCCGACCAGTCGGCGCCGCCGCGCGACAACACCGACGGCCGCTCCTCTCCGGCGATGCACGGGCACGGCCCCTCTAGGAGGCGTTCGGCGTGGAGACCCAGGTCGTCGGGTAGCCGTTGTTCGGGATCGTCAGTTCGGGAGGGCGACGTGGCGACGTGGCGAGCCGCCCGCTACGCGCCGCCGGCGGTCGCGGGATCGAGGCGAGACTGGACCGCCGACTGGAAGCCGCGGCGAAGGAGCACGAGGCCCAGCGTGAGGCACCACAGCATCGTCCCGGGGATGGCGGCGATCGAGATTGCCCAGAGAAGTTCGCTGTCTGGCAAGAGTCTGAGTGGGCCGAGGATGGCCGTCACGAGGCGGATCGCCGGGAACGCCGCGAGAGCGCAGAGCGCGAGCGGAAAGACCCTTGTCTGGATGCCAATCAGGCTGAGGCCGATGGCCCACAGGCACAGCCCGACGATGCCGCCGATCGCCAGGGCCTGGCCGGTCACCTGAGCAGCGAGGTATGCAACCTCGCCCCATTCCCCTTTCAGGTCCGCAATGTGGAGCAGTGGACCCGAAGAGCCGATCCGAATGCCCCCGTGGACGAGGAAGAACGCCGCTGCGAAGAGCCCGAAGGCCGACGCCCACCGGAGCGCTGCCGAGTTGGCACGCTCCGCCGCCACATCCGCGACGGTGAGGACGGCAGCGGTCAGAGCGATGGCCATCATGATCAGGGCCAGTCCCGCGTCGACGTAGACATCCGGATGCGTTCGGATGAAGCTGACCATCACCGCTGGGTTGTCCGTGTCCTCAAAGCCAAGGCCGACCGGCGTCACCTCGAAGGCGAACCAGGCGAGGCCTGCGAGCGCGAAGACGATGGCCGACAGCCCAGCGACCCGAGTGGACAGTTTCATGCCCGCCTCCCGGGGCTCGGCGAATCGGGCGCTCGCATCACGTGAGGTCCGCGCAGGCGATCTTGGCTCCGCCCGGGGCGTGGATGACGATCGCGATCGCCGCTCGGCCGGCCGCGGCATCGACGACCGCACGTCCGTTCCCGACCCCGCCCGCGTTCGTGGTGAACACAGGCCAGATCTCGTTCGGGGGCAGCGCCGGTCCGGTCGCGTCGAAGCGGTAGTGTGTCCCGGCATTGCCGTCGGCACAGGCCTGCCTGTGCACGTGCGACCCGTACGCGGTGTCCGGCGCCAGGCCCGCGACGTGGACGGTGACAATCGTCTTGCCATCGGCGGTCCGGACCATCGTGGCGTGACCGGTGATGCCCTGGTCGCTGCTCGTCGCGAAGGCATGGATGTCGCCGCTGGTGACGGTCGCTTCGTTGGCCAGCGCGGGGACGGCTGTCAGCGCGCCCAGTACCGCGAGGGCGGGGACGAGCAGGATGCCACGTCGGATCGGGCGGCGAGGGGGAATGAGCGATCGAGTCATGAGGACGCTCCTCCGGCGAAACGACCCGGTCGGGTCGCGAGCGATCCGATGGGCTCGGACAGCACGGCAATCGTCGACGGGCGGGACGGCAGCGTCGTCGGCCCGCCGGACGAAACGCGAACCGTCGATCTGGGCGGGATCGGAGCCCGCTTCCCGTTCGCACGGATGACGTTTCGCACTGCGCTCCTCCGAACGGGGGAGTCTGGGCGCCTCAGGCTCCTGGCTGGGCCAGCCCGGACTCGTAAGCTAGGACGACCGCCTGCACCCGATCGCGGACCCCGAGCTTCATCAGGATCCGAGCGACATGGCTCTTCACCGTCGTCCCGCTGACGACGAGCTCGTCTGCGATCTCGGCGTTCGACTTGCCGCGGGCGATCAGGCGGAGCACCTCGAGCTCGCGCGGTGTCAGGTCTGCGATGGCTGCGGTCGGCGGAGCGGGTCGTGATGGCCGGGCGGCGAACTCGGCGATCAGCCGGCGCGTGACTGACGGAGCGATCAGCGCATCACCGCCGGCCACGACCCGGATCGCCGCGACCAGCTGGTCCGGAGGTGAATCCTTCAGCAGAAAGCCGCTCGCCCCGGATCGCAAGGCCTCATACACGTACTCGTCGAGGTCGAACGTCGTCAGGATGATCACGCGCGGCGGCTCGACGGCGCGATCACCGACCCCGTCGCCGTTGCCGACAAGGCGCCGAGTCGCTGCGAGGCCATCGAGCCCGGGCATCCGGATGTCCATCAACACGACGTCGGGCTCGAGTCGCGCGACCGCGTCGATCGCTCGCTCGCCATTCTCGGCCTCCCCGACGACCTCGAGGTCATCTTCTTCGTCGAGGATCATCCGGAACCCGGCGCGAAGCAGCGCCTGGTCATCGACGATCAGGACCCGGATCGTCATGTCACGTCGACGGGCAGGCGTGCCAATACCCGGAACCCGCCCTCCGGACGAGGGCCGGCTTCGAGCTCGCCGCGGACAAGGGCGACCCGCTCGCGCATCCCGACGAGGCCATGACCCGCAGTCGGATCCAGCCCGGCTCGCGTGAGCCCGGCTCGCGTGGCCCCGGCCCGCGTGGCCCCGGCCCGCCGCCCCTCGTCGACGATCTCGAGCTCGATCGTGTCAGCGAGGTAGCGGATGAGGACGTGGGTCGCCGTCCGGCCGGAGTGGCGGAGTGCGTTCGTCAGCGCTTCCTGGACGACCCGGTAGGCCGACAGGTCGACACCTGGAGGGAGATCGCGGGGTGTTCCTTCGACGGCGAGCTCGACCGGCAGGCCGGCCGTGCGCATCTCCTCGACGAGCTCCGGGAGGCTTGCCAGGGACGGCTGCGGGTCGGACTCCCCGGGATCGCCTGCCCGGAGGATTCCGAGCAGGCGGCGCATCTCGGTCAGGGCCTCGCGACCGGTCGACTCGATCGTCGCGAGCGACGCCTTGGCCACCGCGGGGTCGCGCTCGAGAACACGCTGGGCGGCGGCAGCCTGCACGACCATCACGGTCACGTTGTGGGCGATGACGTCATGGAGCTCGCGGGCGATCCGGGCCCGTTCGGCGTCGGCGGCGCGGGCCGTCGCGGCTCGTTGATCAGCCTCGAGCCGAGCCGCACGCTCCTCGAGTTGCTCGGAACGGAGTTCGCGCGTTCGGGCCGTGTCGCCGGTCAGCCAGATCGACACGAAGACCGCGACCATGAAGGCCAGCCAGATCGACGGCCCCTCGTTCGCCACGGCCGCCGCGATTCCGAGCACAGCCGCCAGCCCGATCGCTGCGATCGACGCGCTCCGAACCGACGTGTACCGGCCGACGGAGTAGGCCGTGAGCAGGACCACGAATGACGGGGTCGGGACCTCGCGGGCAAGGGACGTCGAGAGAGCGAACACGGCGATCGCGATCCCGAAGACGAGCAGCGGCCGGGTCCGTCGCGCCAGCAACGGGAGCGGAGCGACGAGCGCGACGACGAGCGGGCCGCCATACGCGATCCAGTCCACCCGCGACCACTGAATGGCGGGCAGGTAGCCCGGCCAGGCCCAGGTGAAGCCGCCGAGGATCAGACCGAGCACCATGAGCCGGTCAACCGTCACCGGATCAAGCGCGCGAGGGATCGACGCGCGGTCGAGTCGCTGCATCCCGCGACAGTACGCGTCAAGGACTGCCATGGACATCGTCCGCGGTGACGATATCGCCCTCGTTCGGTCGGACGAGCCCGCAGGGGTGCGAGGGCACTGTTTCGCGTCGACCGATCAGAGCGTTACCCGGCCGGCATCGTTGCTGATCGTCGTCGTGATCGGCGTCCGCCGGTGCGGCCCGCCGGTCAGGCGGATCCCGCCCGAGCCCGCTCGAGTCCTTCGAGGGCCGACCACATCGTCGACTGCACCCGCGACGACTTCACGCGAGCCGGACC
>JACDAH010000393.1 GCA_013695505.1 Chloroflexota bacterium
GGGGCCGTTTCGATTCGCGTTCCGGGCGCCGGGAGGAGGTCGCGGGCCCGGTGGAACGTCAGGCGCTGGTCACGAGGACCGGAGCAAAGGGGCCGGCGTCGTAGCGAACATCGGCGGCGCGTTCGCGAGAGTGGGCGGCCGAGGTGGCAAGGGCGGCGCGGTACGCGGCATCGGTTTCGGGTAGTGGCGCGACCGCCAGCTCCGAGTGCAGGATCGCGCACACTCGGCGGTACTGGCGCACGACCTGCGACCGCGAGCCGGCCCGGCCGTAGGCACCGATCAGAACCATATGGGCCTCTTCCCGGAGGGGGTCTCGGACGAGGAGCTCCGTCGCGACCCGACGCGCTCCGATCGTGTCGCCACGATCGAGTCGATCCTTCGCGACGTCGGCGAGAAGATCTTCGTACAGGTCGAAGAGGCGCTCGCGGTCTGCGGCGAAGCACTCGTGGCCGAGGCCTTCGAGGAGATCGCCCGCATACACCTGGATCGCCCGCTCGCGATCGTCGGGGGCGGGGCTCGTCGCGAGTCGTTCGAACCGGTCGACGTCGAGCTCGATGGCCGCCTCGCGGTGGAGACCGATCGTGTCCTGGTCCGCTTCCAGCCAATGCTCGGCGTCGATGCCGGCCGCCGTGAGGCTCGATCGGATCAGCCACAGGGCCTGGCGAAGGGACGCGGCAGACGGGGCGCCCGCGTCGGGCCACAGCTCGGCGGCAAGGGTGTCGCGAAGGCGCGGCCGGGGACGCAGGACGAGGAGGGCCATGAGCGCCTGGGCGTGACGACCGCCGATCCGCACGGGAACGTCGTCGGCCAGCACGTCGAGCCGGCCCAGGAGGCTGATCGCAAGGGTGCTGCGAGCCCGCATGAGTCCCCAATCTGTGTGACGGCTGCGCCCGGCGTTCCCCCCAGGAGGCCGGGCGCTGCCGTCGAGCGAACCGCCGGTCCCCCCACGGCCCGACGGTTCCCTCTACCCCCAGGACGGGCAACCCCTCGTCCGTCCCCTTCGGTCTGTGTCCCCCCCGGCACACGCCACCGATGCACCGCATGCTGGTCGCGTGCGCGACCGCCCGGTGAGCGGACCGACGACAGCGGAGGTGTCGGCCAGCCGACACCCTCCCGTTGAACGATCGGCGATCGGGCGACGTCGGCCGGCATCGGGCGCCGCCCTCCGCGGAGGGGACCTGCGGCGAGCTGCTCGCGCTTGCGTCCGCCGCCGCCAGTCGCGCGGCTACACTGACGCCCATTGTGCCGACCGCCGTCCTCGCGTTCGACTTCGATCCGCTGCTCCATCTCGGGGACGGCGCCGTCCGCTGGGAAACGGTCGCGCTGGCGGTCGCCATCTTCGCCGGGGTCTCGCTGGCCGGCGTCGCTGCCCGCTCGGCGCGCCTCCGAGTCGACGACCTGCTCTTCGTCATCCTCGGGATCGTGCCGGGCGCAGTCGTCGGCGGCCGGATCGGCTACGCCCTGCTCCACCCGGCGTACTTCCAGGCCGAACCGTCGCGTCTCCTCGACCCCGGGGTCGGGAGCCTCGAGTTGACCCTCGCCGTGGTCGGCGGCACGCTCACTGGCTCGCTGGTGGCGTACCTGCTCGACGGTCGGCCCGGCCCGTGGCTGCGGATCGCGGCCTTGCCCATGCTGCTCGTCCTCGCGGCCGGAAAGCTGGCCGCGGTGGTCGGCGGGACCGGCCAGGGGCTGCCAACGACCGGCGAGCCGGCGACGGGGTATCTCGGGCCTGGTCCGTGGGGATCGCTCGGGCCGTCAATCCCGTCGATCCCGGCGCAGGCGCTCGAGGCCGGCGCCACGCTTGGCGTGCTCGTGATCGTCCTGATCCTGTCGGTCGCCCCAGCCTTCCGCCGGCCCGATGCCCGGCTCTTCCTGATCGCGCTCGCGGGTTGGGCGGTGGCCCGGACGATCGTCGCGGCCACCTGGCGCGACCCGGTGGTCATCGGTCCTCTTCGGGCGGAGCAGGTGATCGGGATCCTGGTCGCGATCGCGTCCGGGCTGCTGGCGGTGGTCACCATCGTCGTTCGGCGCGGGGCAGCGCCCGATGATCGCATCGCGATGGACGAGTCCGCATCCTCGTTCGAGGGGCTCGAGCGCCCGTAGACCCGCCTGTGGACGCTCGCTGGCGCGCACGAGGACCGCCCGTCGACCGCCCCGTCGACCGCCCTGACGCCTCAGGTCGACTGGAACGGCGCCTGGCGAACGGTGATCGTCCAGAACACACTCTCAAGGCCTTCGATCGTTGATCGATCCGATGTGACGTGATGCCTCCCGCCGGGCGATTCTGCCCCGATTGGGCTGGATCTGCACGACCGGTCGTGCGATGAACCCTTCCGACGGGGGCGCCGTGCTCGGTCGGTCGTTCGCGTTCGACAGGGTCGTTCAATGAACGGCGCTCGTCGGACGGACATGCGGGCCACGCGGGGGCGGTCGGCTCGCCGGACGCGCCGGGTC
>JACDAH010000455.1 GCA_013695505.1 Chloroflexota bacterium
GTGAAGGTGGTGTCGAGGGCATCGAACAGCAGCAGCCGACCGCTGAGCGTGTCGCCGATCCCGAGCAGGACCTTGATCGCCTCGTTGGCCTGAAGCATGCCCATGATCCCGGGCACGACGCCCAGGACCCCGGCCACGGAGCAGCCGGGCGCGAGCTCGGGTGGCGGCGGGGTGGGGTAGAGGCAGCGGTAGCACGGGCCTTCGAAGGGGATGAAGGTCGTCATCTGGCCCTCGAACCGGAAGACCGAGGCATGGACGACCGGGATGTTCTTCGCGACGGCCGCGTCGTTGAGCAGGTAGCGCGTCTCGAAGGTGTCCGTCCCATCGATGATCACGTCGTAGCCGGCGATGATCCGGTCGACGTTCTCGGCGACGAGCATCTCCTCGTGCGGGATGACGTTCACGTCGGGGTTCAGCGCGTTGATCGTCTTGCGCGCCGACTCGACCTTGCGCTCGCCGATCCGGTCATTCGTGTGGAGGATCTGGCGCTGGAGGTTCGACAGGTCGACGACATCGAAATCGACGATCCCGATCGTGCCGACGCCGGCGGCGGCGAGATAGAGCGACGACGGCGAGCCGAGACCGCCGGCGCCGATGAACAGCGCCTTCGAGCCGAGAAGCCGCTCCTGGCCCGCGGATCCGACCTCGGGGATCAGGAGATGGCGGCTGTAGCGCTGCTTCTGCTCGGGCGACAGCACGACCGGCTTGTCCCACGGCAGGCCCGCGGACTTCCAGGCCTGAAAGCCGCCGCTCATCGACGAGACGTCGGTATAGCCGAGCTGCTCGAGGGTCTGGCCGGCGAACAGGCTCCGGACGCCGCCGGCGCAGTACAGGACGACGGGCGAGTCGCGGTCCGGCGCGGCGGCCTCGATCTGCTGCTCGACGTAGCTCTTGCTGATGTGGACCGCGCCGGGCAGATGACCCTGCTCCCACTCGCTGTCCTCGCGGACGTCGATGACGATCGCGCCGCCCTCGGGCAAGGCGTCGACCTCGGCGGGTGTGACTTCGTGGATCTGCGCCCGGGCCTCCTTGAGGAGGTCGGCGTAGGTTCGTGGCATGGGCGGTTGGGTGCTCCGTTGACGACGGGCTGCCGGTGACGGCAGGGCGGGTGAAATGCTGGTCGCTGCCGGCTCAGGCCGGCCGACGACACTCGCAGCAGCGCTCGCGGACGTCGATCATGCGGGCGTTTCCTGAGGCGACACCTGTGCAGGCTCACCGTCGGTCTCGGCGAGCGCCTTGTGGAGCGTCTCGTGGCTGAGCATCGCGCACTTGAGGCGGGCCGGGCTGATATCGATCCCGAGCAGGTCGAGCAGATCGTCGGCGCGGAAGGCCGCGACATCGGCGACCGGCTTGCCCTTGATCTCGTCGGTCAGAAGCGAGGCGCTGGCCTGGCTGATGGCGCAGCCCCGACCGGTGAACCCGACCCGCTCGACGACGCCGTCGCGGATCCCGAGCTGCATCGTGATCCGGTCGCCGCACAGCGGGTTGCTGCCCTCGAAGGACGCGGTCGGTTCGTCGATGACCCCGAAGTTGTGGGGCCGTCGGTAGTGCTCGAGGATGTAGTCGCGGTAGAGGTCGTCCATGGGTTCCGGTTCAGTCTAGAGGACAGCGGCTACGAGGCCGATCGCGAGGGCGGAGGTCGCCGCGATCGCGAGGCCAAGGACTCGCAGGCATCCGCTGTCCATCCGTCGACCTCAATCCCGAGGAGTTTCGTCGGAATTGATGCTATGGCCGTCCCCAGCCTTCGTCAATCGGTTGTCAGCCGCCCGCTACCGTAACCGAGCCGACCGCGATCGGGCGGGAAGTCGCGATCCGAATTGCGCGCGGCACGCCGCTCGCCGGGCAGCCCAGCCCGACCTTCACATGGATCGCAAGGCTCAGGACGTACCCACCATTCTGCGGTCCGAACCAGACGGCGGCGTCCTGGTCGCACGCACCGCCCAGCCAGGTCAGGACCAGCCCATTCGGATCGTCTTGATCCGCGCGGAGTGCCGGATCGCTCCCGGTCGTCGTAGAGTCCGCGGCCGCCTCGGTGATCCCCGTGACGAGCTTGCTCTCGTCGGTCAGGCTGACCGGTAGCGGCTTGACGGGGTCCGTCAGCAGGGTCGCCTGGAAGACCTGCCCTTGGGACTGACACGCCGCGGCAACAATGGCCGCAAGCAGGCTCATCGCGACGGCCGACCGAAGGATTGCCATGATTCTCTCTTGGGCTCCGGTCGCTGTCGCGGATCCCGATGCCACCTGTCGGCGGCTGCGCCCACTGCGGCGCGTCGCGCGAAGGTAGCACGCGTCCCGTCCGCGGCCGGGGATGGCCGCACGGACCAAGGCGAGACTGAACGCCCGCGCCCCCCGGCCGATATCGTCCCCTCATGAAGCTCGTTCGAGTTGCCGGCGCTCTCTTCGCCGCAAGTCTCGCCACGGGCGCCTGCAGCACGCCGCCGGGGCCGAGCGAGGGCACCCAGCCGAGGAGCACGCCCGACGCGGGCCCGATCCGTTCGGACGAGGCGCTTGGCGACGATCCCCTCGCCGAGGAGCTCGTGGGGCCGTGGCTCGACTCCCCCATCGTCCTCGACGAGGCGCGTATCGCGATCATGTCCGACGCCTGTGCCGCAGCGGCACGGGAGAAGCTCGGCGAGACGGAGGCAAATCTGCCGACCGCGATCATCGATGCGCGCGGTGGGCGCAGGGTCGTTGCGATCCTGGCTGATGATCTCGATGCGATCGAATGCCTCGCCGGGATCGACGCCGGTGGCCGGTCGGCGACGGTGGACTCGGTCGAGCGCCTGTCGATGGCCGCGGTGGCGCCGCTC
>JACDAH010000469.1 GCA_013695505.1 Chloroflexota bacterium
GCCCGCGCCTCTCCTCGACGCCACGAACCGACGGTTCATCATCCAGGACCGGACCGCCGCGGTCCAGATCCTGTTGCCCGGCGGGGCGACAGCGCCGCCGGTCGGAGCTCGGATCCGCGTCCACGGCGCCATCGGCCGGGCGTACGGCGCGCCACGGATCAAGGCAGCCAGCGTGAAGCGGCTGGGCACCGAAGCGGCCATTCCCCTCGAGCTGCGGACCGCGCCCGGAGCCGCCCATGAATGGCGGCTCGTCCGCGTCCGTGGCGACATCGTGGAAATCCATCGCTCCGGCGAGCGCTGGACCGCCGAGCTGCTCGTGGGCGGGACGCGGATCCCGATCGCCGGGCTGGCCGGTGCGGGGATCCCGTTCGCGGCGCTCGCCGAGGGCCGCACCGCCGCGATCGTGGGCATCGTCCGGCGCCCGCATCCGTCGGCGACGGATCGGCGGTTCGCGATCGTGCCGCGCTCGCCACGCGACCTCGCGATCGGCGGACCGGCCACCGCGGGCTCGGGCGCCGGCGCGTCGGGAGCACCATCAGGTGGGACAGTCTCGGGCGCCGCGGGTCCCGGCTCGGTCCCGAATCCGGCCGGGGTACCAGACGTCGACCTGGCAGACCTCGGTCGCCACGCCGGCGAGTCCGTGCGGGTCGGCGGCCTCGTCCGGACCGTCGCACCGACGGGCTTCGATCTCGACGACGGGACCGCGATCGCCTCGATCCGGCTCGCGGATGACGCCGCGGACATCGCGGGATCGATCGAGGTCGGCGACGCCCTGAACGCGACGGGCCGGATCGAGATCGATCCTGCGAGCAGTGCCCCGATCGTTGTCGTCGACGATCCCGCCGCGGTCACTCTCGTCGGCGATCTTGGAGCGGGTGAGCCCGATCCAAACGGTGCGGTCGTCGACCCGTCGAGCTCGCCGGATCCATCGGCGGGCGCAGAAACGACCGATTCGAGCACGAATCTGGTCGCTGGCCTCGGCGATCCGGTCCTCCCGCGGGTTGGCGCAACGGGACTCGTCGTCATCGCCCTTGCCTCGTTCGGCGTGTCATGGCTCCGACGGCAGAGAACCCGCCGCCGGTTTGCGACTCGGATCGCCGCCCGGCTGGCGGCCATTGCGAGTCCGGCGACGCTCGCGGTCGCGGCGGCCAGTGCACCCATGGCATTGGCATTCGAGACCGCGACCCGCCCGCTCCCGGAGCCCTTGAACGGCCAGCCCGCGGTCGCGAGCGTCGATGGGGATCGGAGCCCGGCGAAGGCCACCGATTTCACCGATCCAGCAATCGGTGCCTGGACCGGGCAGGGCCCCAGTCGCGCCGTTCCGCCGCCTGGCCGGTTGTGAGCGTGGCGTCCCGTCGGCGCCGGCGGCAGTCATTCGTGCTCAAGTCGTGCGTGGCCGTGCTTGACGCTCGCGAGAAGGCGGGACTATCCTCGGCCGAGTTTCGCGCCTGCGAAGCACGCCACAGTGAGGGACGAGGTCTTGCCGAACGCGGATCCCCGCGTAGCCCTCCCCATCGGAGAACGGCAATACCACATCGGGCTCGGACCGGGTGAACTGGCCGAGTACATCCTCCTCCCCGGCGACCCCGATCGGACCGCCCGGATCGCCACGCGTCTCGACACCATCGAGCTCGAGCGGCGTCACCGGGAGTTCGCCTCGGTCACCGGAGCGTATCGCGGCACCCGGGTTTCGGTCGTCTCGACCGGGATTGGTACGGACAATGTCGAGATCACGGTGGCGGAGATCCTGGCGATCACGGAACGGCCGACCTTTGTCCGGGTCGGATCCTGCGGGACCCTCCAGCCGGAGGTCGCCCTCGGGGACCTGATCGTCTCGACCGGCTCCGTCCGGCTCGAGGCGACGACGAGCTTCTTCGTCCACGACGGGTATCCAGCGGTCGCCGATTACGAGGCGGTCCTGGCGCTCATCGAGGCCGCGGATCGGCTCGGACACCGGACCCATGTCGGGATGACGGCCACGGCACCGGGGTTCTTCGGGGCGCAAGGGCGTCCCATCCCGCAACTGCCCATCCGTTACCCTGACCTGGCGGAGGACATGGCGCGCCAGCGCGTCATGAACTTCGAGATGGAGGCGTCCGCGCTCTTCGTTCTGGCGACGCTCGCTCGATGTCGGGCCGGTGTGGTCTGTGCGGTCTACGCACAGCGGACCACCGGAGCCTTCATCGAGGGAGAGGCCAAGGACAAGGCCGAGGCCGCCTGCGTGGAGACGGGGCTCGAAGCGCTCCTGATCCTGGCCGCGATGGATCGACAGAAACGAGCAGCAGGGACGGATCGCTGGCGACCGTCACTCTGGAATCGAACGTGAGATGCGGACACGGGACGAAGGTTCCCGTGACGCCACGCTGAACCGAGGAGGAGCCCGCTCCATGGCTGAAGCCTATTGCGTCAAGGACAAGCAGAAAGTCGAAGTCGTGAATCCCGAGAAGATCACGATGAAGAACGGCAAGCCGGCAATCCAGGGCACGTGCCCGATGTGCCACGGCAAGGTCTTCAAGATCGGCGGCTGACGCCCCGAGTTCGAACGTCGAACGCGACCCCTGCCGGAAACGGCAGGGGTCGTTCGATTCCAGGGCAGCCACAGTCCGTGCCCACGCCCGAACCCGCTCCGCCACCGTGGCTCCCTCCGCACCGCGACGATCGAGCGCCGCCCCGAATCGTGCGGGCCGATCGGCGGAGGCGCGCGGACGTCGTACGATGACGAGGTACAGGCGAGGCCTCGTGCGCGCCCTACCCGGGCGCCCGACCTCGACGGTCACGACTCGAACGACGATCACATCCCGGGCGCCGCGCGGCATCCGGACCGCGGAGGACAGCAACGATGGCAGTGCGTGTCGGCATCAATGGCTTCGGGCGGATCGGCCGCCAGTCGCTCAAGGCCCTGATCGAGCGAACCCCCGACGTCGAGGTGGTCGCGGTCAACGACCTCGTCGACACGTCGCTCAACGCCCTGCTGTTCAAGCACGACTCGACCTACGGGGCGTATCCGGGGACGGTCGAGCACACCGAGGACTCGCTGATCATCGACGGGCGCGAGATCAAGGTTCTCAAGGAGAAGGACCCCGCGGCCCTGCCGTGGGGCGCGCTCGGCGTCGACATCGTCGTCGAGTCGACAGGGATCTTCACCTCCGCCGACAAGGCCGGCGCCCACATCGCAGCGGGCGCGAAGAAGGTGATCATCAGCGCCCCCGCGAAGGGCGAGGACATCACGATCGTGCTCGGGGTCAACGAGGACAAGTACGACCCCGCAAGTCATCACATCATCAGCAATGCCAGCTGCACGACGAACTGCCTCGCGCCGGCGGCCAAGGTCGTCCATGACCTGCTCGGGATCGAGCGCGGCCTGATGAACACGATCCACAGCTACACCAACGATCAGCGGATCCTCGACGTCGCCCATAAGGATCCCCGCCGCGCTCGCGCCGCTGGCCAGAACATCATCCCGACCACGAGCGGCGCCGCGATCGCCCTCGCCCTCGTGATCCCTGAGCTCAAGGGCAAGTTCGACGGCTTCAGCCTGCGCGTCCCGACCCCGACGGTCAGCGTCGTGGACTTCACCGCCGACGTCCGCCGCCCGACGAGCGTCGAGGAGATCAACGCCGCGTTCCGGACGACCGCCGAAGGGCCGATGAAGGGCATCCTCGGCGTCAGCGACGACCCGCTCGTCTCGACCGACTTCCGTGGCGACCCCCGTTCGTCGATCATCGACGCCGAGTCGACGATGGTCCTCGACGGGACCATGGTCAAGGTCATCAGCTGGTACGACAACGAGTGGGGCTACAGCTGCCGCGTCGCCGACCTGGTCGGGTTCGTCGCGGCCCGTCTGCCGGTCGCGGCCGGCTGAATGGAAAAGCAGACGATTCGGGACTTCGATCCGGCCGGCAAGCGCGTCTTCGTCCGGGTCGACTTCAACGTCCCGTTGGCCGATGGCAAGGTCACCGACGACTCGCGGATCCGGGCCGCCCTGCCCACGATCACGACTCTCCTCAGCGGCGGCGCCAGGGTCATCCTCGCGAGCCATCTTGGTCGCCCCGACGGCAAGGTCCAGGACGGGCTCCGCTTGCGCCCCATCGGCGAGCGGCTGAGTCAGCTCCTGCGGCGGAATGTGCCGGTCACGGGCGACGCCCTCGGGGTCGGCACCCAGGACGCCGTCAAGCGGATGCGCAATGGCGAGGCGATCCTCCTCGAGAACCTCCGCTTCCACGCGGAGGAGGAGAAGAACGATCCGGTCTTCGCCCAGCAGCTCGCCGAATACGCCGAGGTCTTCGTGAACGATGCGTTCGGGACGGCCCACCGCGCCCATGCCTCGACGGTCGGAATCGCGCAGCTCCTGCCGGCCTACGCGGGCCTGCTGATGGAGCGCGAGATCGCCGCCCTCAGCAGCCTGCTCGAGCGCCCGAAGCGCCCGTTCGCCGCGATCCTCGGTGGTGCCAAGGTCAGCGACAAGATCGGGGTGATCGAGCACCTCCTCACCAAGATCGATCTCCTCGTTCTGGGTGGCGGGATGGCGAACACATTCCTCCTCGCCCAGGGCAAGTCGGTCGGCAAGAGCCTCGCCGAGCACGATCGGGTGGACGATGCTCGACGGATTCTCGTCGCCGCGGAGAAGGCCGGCGTCCAGGTCCTCCTGCCTGTCGACGTCGTCATCGCCAAGGAGGTCACTCGCGGCACGGAGTACAAGACCGTCGGCACCGAGAAGTTTCCGGCCTCGTGGCACATCGTCGACCTGGGCGAGGCCAGCCGGACCGCGATCGAGGTGGCCCTGGCCGATGTGAAGACCGTGCTCTGGAACGGCCCGGTCGGTGTCTTCGAGATTCCGTCATTCGCCCACGGCACCCGTGCGATCGCCCGCTTCCTTGACGATCGGGCCGAACATGGCGTGACGGTCGTCGTCGGTGGCGGCGACAGCGTGGCCGCGATCGAGCAGCAGGGGCTGACCGAGCGGATGACCCACATCAGCACCGGCGGCGGGGCGTCACTCGAGTTCCTCGAGGGCCGCGAGCTGCCTGGCATCGCCGTCCTCCTCGACAAGCCGAAGGCAGCATCGGCGGCGAAGCCGAAGAAGGTCAGGGCAGGAGCGAACGCGTGAACACGATCATCGAGCTCGTCGACGCCCGGGAGATCCTCGATTCGCGCGGCAACCCGACGATCGAGGTCGATGTCGTCCTCGGCGACGGGTCCGTCGGGCGGGCGGCCGTTCCGTCAGGCGCCTCGACCGGTGCCCACGAGGCGGTCGAGCTGCGTGACGGCGACCCGAGCCGCTTCGGGGGCAAGGGTGTCCTGACCGCGGTCGCCAACGTCATCGATCGGATCGCGCCGGACCTGTACGGCATGGATGCGGCCGACCAGGCAGGCGTCGACGGGCTCCTGATCGAGCTCGACGGGACGCCGAACAAGGGTGCGCTCGGGGCCAACGCAATCCTCGGCGTCTCGCTCGCCTGCGCCCACGCGGCCGCGGCCGCTCACGACGAGCCGCTCTACCGCTACCTCGGCGGGGTCGGGGCGAGGGTCCTGCCCGTCCCGATGTTCAACATCCTCAATGGCGGGCGCCACGCCACCGACTCGACCGACTTCCAGGAGTTCATGGTCATGCCGGTTGGCCTGGCGACGTACGGCGAGGCCCTCCGTGCCGGCGCGGAGATCTTCGGCGCGCTACGGACGATCCTCCACGACGAGGGCCACGCAACCGGCCAGGGCGACGAGGGCGGGTTCGCGCCGTCGCTCGGCTCGAACGAAGCCGCGGTCGAGGTCATCCTGCGGGCGATCGAGAAGGCAGGCTACCGGCCCGGCGACGACGTCGCGATCGCGCTCGATCCGGCCACGACCGAGCTCGTCGAGGAAGGCTCCGGCGGCGACGACGGTTCGCCGACCCGCTACCGCCTCGCGACCGAGAACCGGACGCTCGACTCCGGCGAGCTCATCGATCTCTGGGCCGACTGGGTCGCCCGCTTCCCGATCGTCTCGATCGAGGACGGCCTGGCCGAGGACGACTGGTCCGGCTGGGCCGAGCTCACCCGGCGCCTCGGCGACCGCGTCCAGCTCGTCGGAGACGACCTGCTCGTCACGAATGTCGACCGCATCGAGCGGGCGATCGACGAGGCGGCCGCGAACAGCGTCCTCATCAAGCTCAACCAGATCGGGACGCTGACCGAGACGATCGACGCGATCGCGCTCGCGCGGCGCGCCGGCTGGACGGCCATCGTGTCACACCGGTCGGGCGAGACCGAGGACACGACCATCGCCGACCTCGTCGTCGCGATGGGTACCGGCCAGATCAAGACCGGGGCGCCGTCGCGCAGCGAGCGCGTCGCGAAGTACAACCGCCTGCTCCGGATCGACGGCGAGCTCGGCGACGGGGCCGTGTATCTCGGCCGGGCGGCGCTCGGGCGGAAGGCGCCCGAGCCGGAATCGGCGGGCCGGAGCGAGGTCGGCGCCGCCACGTGACCCGGCTCGTGGACCGCGGCGCGATCGTCGCCGCCTATGTCGGGATCGGCATGGCCGTCACGATCGCGATCAGCTTCCTGCTCGTGATCCCGATCGAGCCGATCTACTGGCTCCTCGCCCTTCCGGCCGGTCTCCTGATCGGCTACTACGCCAACCAGCGGAGTGATCGGCGGAGCGGTCCGTGGTCGCGGATCGCCGTGAACGCCGCGTTCGCCGGGCTCGTCACGGGGCTGACGATGGCCGCATTCCTGATCGTCGTGAAGGCGCTGTTCTTCCTTGGCGACGGTGGCTATCCGGACTTCAACCGGGTTGACCCGAAGACGCGCCAGCCGATCCCGCCCTCCTGCGAGAGCGGGGCGGGCTGCGTGTTCGCGCGATACGTGGCCAAGGGCTACGGCCCGGAGCTGGCCGCGGCCGGGATCACGGACGCCGCGAGCTTCACTGGCTTCTACTGGGGTCAGCAGGTGTCGTCGACCGGGACGATCCTTGTGCTGACCCTCGTCGGCGGATTCGGCGGCGGCCTGCTGTACGGCGCGTTCCGCCCAAAGGCGAGCCCGACCCAGACGAAGGCATCGAGCCCGACCGCTCCGAGCTGAGGGCCCTGGCCCCGGACATGACGACGCCCCGGACATGACGACGCCCCGGACGGATCCGGGGCGTCAGAGCGGGTGGTCGGAGCCGATCAGCTCTTGGGCGCCGGCTTTTTCTTCGCGGGGGCCTTCTTGGCGGTCGCCTTGGGCGCGGCTGCCTTGGCGGGCGTCTTCTTGGCGGCGCCCTTGGCCGGCGTGGCACTCGTCGTCGTCGGTTCGGTCGTCGCGACCTTCGCGCTCGCTGCGGCGGCCTCGGCCCGGGCGGTCTTGGAGACCGCGGCGCGGGCCTTTCCGGCAGCCGTCTGGGCGCCCTTGGCCTTGTTCGCCTTGCCGGCCGAGATGCGTGCCTTCGCGGCCTTCGCGGCCTGTGCCTTCGAGGTCGTCTTCACGACGCGACCCGACGTCTGGACGGCGACGCCACCGGTTGCGGCATTGAACTTCAGGGTAAGCCGGGACTTGCGGCGGGCGGCCGCATTGGCGTGGATCGCGCCGCTCTTGGCCGCACGATCGAGGGCCGCGTGGGCCGCGGCGAGAGCAACGGCTGCGGTCTCGGCGTCGCCGCCGGAGGTGGCGGCCGTCAGGGCGCTGGCGACGAAGGTCTTTGCGGCGGTGCGCCGCGGCTGGAGGATCGCGTGACGGCGCTCGGCCTGGCGGACCCGCTTGAGTCCCGAGGGCGTTCGTGCGCCCGTCCAGGCGCGGGGCGTCTTGGCCAAAGGTTCGATCCTCTCAGGAGATTGCTCGGGGCATGAACGCCCGACACGAGTCGGTGT
>JACDAH010000474.1 GCA_013695505.1 Chloroflexota bacterium
CGCGAATGCCGAGCCGGTCCGGAGCTCGAGACCGATCGGGTCGCCACTCCACGGCCCCGTCGTCTCGTCGAAGCAGTCTGGAACGTCGAAGGCAGCCCCATTCGGGAAGACCCGGACCGTGCCGCTCGCGTCGCGCACGGCGAACCCGACGGCTCGATCCTCGCGAAAGAGGTCGCGGCCGTCGCTGTCTCTCGACTCCGTGATCTTCGAGCGGTAGTAGACGCACGGTTTGCTCTGGAGCGGCGACACGAGGGTCAGCTCGATCGGCTCCGCAGTCCCGGACACGAGGACCTCACCGACCGCCAGGCTGGCGATCCGCGACCGCGAGGTGCCGGTGATCCGGCCGGCGTCGCGATAGCCCTCGAACCCGCGAACGAGGAGCGCCAGCCCGGCCACGAGCCCGATCGCGGCAAGCGGGACCGTCGCGGCCTCCGGGGGAAACGCGAGTGAGGACACCGCTCAGCCAGCGCATGTCCGGGGCGGGTCGAGCGCCACGCTGCCGGCGTTGGCGTCGAGTTGCAGGTCGATCCGGATCTCCGCCCCGGCAAAGCCCGGTGTCTCCCAGCCGTCCTTGGTCTCGATGAGGCCCTGGCTCGCGAAGTCGTTCGACGCGGCGACACTGTCGAGCTCGACGCGCAGGCCGGCGCCGGCCGGGATGCAGATCGCGGTCGAGCCCGCGTTGACCGAAAGCGTCCCCGCCACGCTCAGGTTCGGGAAGCGGACGGTCGCCGAGCCGAAGTTCACGTCGAGCGCGACCTCGGTAATAGCCGCCACCTCGCGCAGGTCGAGATCGACCGAGCCGGCGTTCGCGTCGATGGCAAGCTGTCCGATGTGGGCGCCCGCGAGGTTCAAGCGGCTCTCGCCGCCATTGACCGAGACCGTTAGGTGGAGGGTCGAATCGCGCGGGAGCACGACCGTCCAGGCGCTCGCGCCGCGGATGTCGAACGGGCCGCCATCGGGCGTCCGGATCCGGAGCCCGTTGCCGTCGCGAACAACGGCCGGCGGGCGGCCGTCTCCGGATCGGCCCGACAGGCTCCGGGTTGCGCCAGCCACGGTCCCGACGGTCAGGGCGCCGCAGCTCTGTTCGATCGTGACCCGGCTGCTCGCCGCGAGGTTGTCCGACGCGTCCGGAAACGGAGTGCCGCCCGCGCGCCCGCCCCCGCAGAAGCCCACGCCGAGAAACGACCCCGCCGCGAGCACGCCGCCGATCATCGCGCCCAAGGTGATGGCCAGGATGAGCCCGCCAATGGCCGCCCCGGGCCGGCCGGCCAGGACGATCGACAGTCCGAGTCCGACCAGGATCAGCGGCCAGAGCGTCCACGCCTGCCGCGCAGCGTCGTCGCTGAGGAGACCTTGCCTGACGGCCACCATCACGCTCCCGATCGTGATCAGGAACAGGCCGAATCCGACCAACCGTCGATCGATGTTCACCCGCCCAACCCTCCAGCCGGTTCGCGTCGGCAACGGTACAGGACTGTGCTAGCCTCGGGCGGACCGGCCCCGTCCTGGCTTGCCCGCCACCGCCCGGTTCGCCCGCCCGGCGGCAGGGCCCAGGTGACCTGCAGGGCAGCCCCGATCCGGAGGTGACGATGCGACTCAGCGAGTGGCGTTCCGCGGCGCCCCACAAGGTCGCGGCTGAGCCGAACGTCGCGGCCGTCGTCGACCCGGTCCTGACGGCCCTTGGCGCCGGTCCGGATCCGCACTGCTGGGTCGCTTGGGGGGATGATCCCGCCAGCCGCTACACGATCTTCGTGCCGACCGAGCCAGGCCTGATCGCGATGTTCGTCCGACCCATCGTCGCCGGAGAAGGGCCGCGGGCGACGACCAAGATGATCCGCTGGAGCCGGGTCTCGATCGGTGAGCTCGGCGTCGAGACCCATGGCGGTCACCGGATGCTCAGCTTCCAGGTCGAGACCCAGGTCATCCGCGGGGTCGACGCGGAAGGGGATCGCGTTGCTGCGTTCGCCCTCCGGGTGATCGCCGCGATGGACGGCCGCCCGCTACCGCCCGAGATCGAGTCCACGGCCGAACGCAAGCCGCGACCCGGGCGGCGGCCGGGCGACCCGGCACCTCCGCGTTGACGACAACCACGGGTCCCGCCACGAAGACTGCCGCCCCGCCCATGAAGGCGCTCGCTGCGCCCCGCGCGTCCGGTCGCGCGAAGGCCGACTCCGACGCCCGGCGCTGAACCGGGCCGCGCATCGGCGG
>JACDAH010000477.1 GCA_013695505.1 Chloroflexota bacterium
GCGCCGCCGATGTCGTCGTCGATCCGCACGACCGGGAGGCGAAAGCCGACCTCGACCCCACCGCCCTGGCGCGGCTTCATCCAGGTCACGCTGCCCATCGACTCGACCAGCTGGAGGCAGAGCAACAGGCCGATCCCAGCTCCGGATGCCGCCCGGATGGTCGTGGATGGCCCCTCCGGAGCCGCCTTCAGCCGCCCTGACCTCACCGGTCGGGACCAGTCGGACACGAGCCAAACGTACCGGGCATGTCGACCGAACCTCGTTCCCTTTAGGCTATTGATCGCGAGAGGCCCCCGGCCGAAGGTCAGTTCGTCCTCACCGACCCTCGCTGGAGCCGCCTCCTCGTGATCATGTCCTCGACCGCCACCGCCCATCGAGGCGCCGTTCGATCCGGTCGTGCCTTCTTGGGCGCGACTCTCGCCATCCTGCTCGTCCTCGGGATTGCGCCCGCCGCGAGCGCAGCCGGCAGCGCGCCGAATCGCGCCACGACCGGCGTGACGGACGCGACCGCGACCTGGCTGGAGGGGATCGACGTCAGTCACTGGCAGGGCACGATCAACTGGACGAAGGTCGCCGCCGCGGGCAAGAAGTTCGCGATCATCAAGGCGACCGACAGCACGTCCTACATCGATCCGATGTACGCCACCAACCACGCCCAGGCAAGGGCTGCCGGGCTGTGGACGGGCGCCTATCACTTCGCCAAGCCCGACGCCACCGCCGGCGACGCGGTCAAGGAAGCCGATCACTTCGCGTCCCACATCAGCCTCGGTGCCGGTGACCTCATCCCGGCCCTCGACCTGGAGGTCAGCGGCGGTCTCAGCGTCGCCGCCCTCCAGAAGTGGGTCGCGTCGTTCCTGACCGAGGTCACCGCCAAGACCGGCGTCAAGCCCATGATCTACACGAGCCCGGCCTTCTGGCGGAGGTACATGGGCGACAGCAGCGCCCTCGCCGACGCCGGCTACAAGACGCTCTGGGTCGCCCATTGGGGGGTCAGCGCCCCGGCCGTGCCGGCGAGCAACTGGGGTGGCAAGGGCTGGACCTTCTGGCAGTACACGAGCGACGGCACCGTGTCCGGCATCGTCGGCCGGGTCGATCTCGATCGCTTCAACGGCCTCGATCTCGCGCCACAGGCGTTCTCCGCCTTCAGCCTGGCGGCGTCGCTCGCGAGCGGCTCGATCAAGCAGGGCGAGAGCTCGGCGGCAAGCGTCGCGATCAAGCGCATCAACTTCACCTCGGAGGTCGCCCTCGACATCAGCGGCCTGCCCGACGGCACCACCGCGACGTGGGAGGTCAACCCGACGACCCACACGGTGTCGGCGCTGACCGTCACGACGGCCGCGGACCCGGCCGCGACCGCGGTCGGGACCTATCCCCTGACCGTCACGGGTGTCGCCGATGGGCTCACCCGGACGACGAAGCTGAACCTGCTCATCGCCGATGGCATCGCCCCCACGGTCAAGGCGCCGGTGACGAGCCTCGTCGCGAATCGGACGCTCGGCACGTCCACCGTCCCCGTCCGGGTCACCTGGTCCGCGACCGACCCGAGCGGGATCAGCGCCAACGCCCTCCAGCGCAGCATCAACGGAGGCACATGGAGCACGATTGCGCTGCCGACCCCGACGACGACCGCGAGCGACGTGTCCCTGCCGCTGAGCGGCACCGGCCAGCAGCGCGTCCGCTCCACCGACCGCGTCGCCAACACGAGCGTCTGGCTGAGGGGCCCGGTTGTCCGGACCCTGTTGTCCCAGCAGAGCGGACCATCGATCACGTATTCCGGAACCTGGCACGCTTCGACCTCGTCGGCCTGGTCCGGCGGCAGCACCCGCTACGCCACGTCGGCAGGCGCTTCGGCGACCTACTCCTTCAGTGGCTCGAGCGTGGCGTGGGTCGCGGCCCGGGGGTCGACGCGAGGCTCGGCCAAGGTGTACGTCGACGGCGTCTACGCGGCGACGGTCAGTCTGCATTCCACGACCGGCCAGTCGCGCGCGATCGTCTTCGCCCGGAACTGGCCGACCGTCGGCGCCCACAAGCTCGAGATCGTCGTCGTCGGGACGGCCGGCCATCCGCGGGTCGACGTCGACGCCTTCGTCCGGCTCGCGATCAGCTGACCGAGCGCAGGCGCGGTCGCGCGGTCGCCCTCAGCGCGGCTTGCCGGCGTGAAGCGCGGCGATCGACTTGTCGATCCGCCGCTGACGGGTCTCGTCCGTCTTGGCGCCCGCGATCAACGCCGTGTGGTAGCCCTTGTTGCTCGGTGAGAGCGCGTCGAACGTCCGCCGGGCCTCCGGATCGTGGTCCAGGGCGGTCGCGAATTCGGGCGGCAGCTCGACCTCCCGCGGCGCGGTGTCGAGGCTGAGCTCGATGTCGTGGGTCTCGCCTCCGAGCACGCCCGCGGCGGCCCGGTTCTCGGCGCTGACGCCGACCAGGTAGCGACCGCCCATCGGCGCGACGGTGCTCCGGTACGTGTAGCCGTTGATCGTGACGTTGACCGGCGGTCGCTTGCCTTTGCCGAGGGCAAGGACGAGGTCTTCGGGAACGGCGAAGCCGACTGCGGTCTTGCCGTTCTGCTCGAGGAGGACGTGGATCTTCATCGGCTGATGATCGCCCAGGATGGCGACCTGCGTCGCGCCGGGATGGCACGGCCCGCGATGGGCGGCCCGGGATCGCTCACGTCGTCGTCCTCCGCGGGGGTCGATCGTCGTGGACCCGCCGCCGCGTCCGCCCGGACCCTCAACCCTCCGCGCCGGACGCGCAGGCGGCCAGCGCGGACCCGGTCGAGCGTTCGAGATCGTCGTCGGTCGTGTCGTCGCCGATTCCCTCACCGTCGTTTGGCCGGACGTCGCGGAGGGCGACGATCGCGACAATCGCGACGCCGACGGCCACGACGACGCTGATCACGGCCACGACCTGCATCCCGTGGACGAAGGCCGCTCGGGCGACGTCAAGCAGCGTGGCGGCGAGCCCGTCGGGCAGGCCGGTCGCGACGCCCGTCGCCCCACCGAG
>JACDAH010000481.1 GCA_013695505.1 Chloroflexota bacterium
GAACGGGGCTCTGTACGCGATCGGCGGCTCGGACGGGGCCGCGGCCCAGCGCACGGTCTACTGGGCGGTCCCGACGGCCGCCGGCGACATCGCCGAGTGGAAGCATCTCGACGTCAGCGACTTGCCCGCGACGGGCTTGGCCGGCGGCGCGCCGATGATCCTCGGCCCCGACGCGATTCTCGTCGGCGGGACGACGGCCGGTGGGGTGAGCGCGGCCAGTCTCCGGGCCAACCTCGCGCCAGAGGCGCCGTTCTTCCAGCTGGGTCTGGTCGGAGCGACGGTCCCGGCGCTCAAGATCGACGGCGAGATCGGCCAGCAGCTCGGCTATCTCAACGCGAACACGATCGGCATCGTGAACTTCGTGATCTTCGTGGTCATCGGCTGGGCGTTCGCCCACAAGGCACAGATCCGAGAGTGGGTCGAACGGCGCCGCCGCGAGCGGGAGCTGAAGAAGCGCACCTGATCGTCCGGGCCGACCCCGTTGGCGGACTCGCGCGCCCTGCCGGCCGCCTCGCGCGCCTGGCGTCCTGCCAAATGCGCGCCTGACGAGCGTCGATGGCGGCCTCACCTCGGCGTTCCTGCCAGATGGGCGCCGTTCGGATCAAGTGCTGTCCTCCAACCGCTGGCAGCCTGCCAATTGATCCATAGGGGCCCATCTGACGCGCCCTGGACGAGACCATCGCCGTCATTTGCGCACATCGGCAACCAGTGGCAGAGAACGCCCCGAGGCTCAGGGCGTGGGCCTCCGCGCCGATCAAATGGCAGGAAAAGCCGGCCGAACTCCTGGTGCGCCGCCCTCGCAGCCCGTCAGGCCGGCAGCTCGCCCTCGCCGGGATCGGGCGGTCCAGTCCGGACCGGTAATCCGGCGGCCGCCCAGCCGTCCATCCCGCCGGTAACGTTGCGGACGTCGGTCCAGCCGTTCTGGAGCAGGAACATCGTCGCCGACGACGAGCGGCTGCCCGCCTGGCAGATCATCAGCAGCGGCCGGTTCTTCGGCAGCTCCGCGTGGCGGTCGCGGAACTGCGAGAGCGGCACGAGCACGACGCCAGCGATCCGCTCGCGGGCGAACTCGTCGCCCTCCCGGACGTCGACGATGAGGGGTCGCGCCGCGTCGTCGATCGCGCCGGTCGGATCAGTGGCCGTCGCGGCGCCGCGCGGATCGATCGAGGGGATTCCGGGCGACATCATCGGGGCTGACTCCTTGGCAGGGCAGGGGCGTCGATCGAGCCGTCGGTCGGGTCCGCTTCAAGGGCAGTTAGGCGCTCGTCGATCGCGGCGATGAGCGCCGGCAGGTCGAAACCCGACGCCCTGTCCGGCGGCGTGCCAACGGCCTCCGCGAGCCGGTCGCGTGCCCCCGCAAGGTTTTTGGCGATCCCCGTCGGGTTGCCGCGGACGCCGTGGACAAACGCGGCGGCGAGCTTGATCAGGCCCTGGTGGAGTGCCCGCTCGGCTGGATCGTCGGTGCCCATCCAGGCGGGTTCGAGCAGCTCGTGCGCCTCGAAGAAATCATCTCGCTCGTACGCCTTGAGCGCCGCGTCGTAGGCTCGCCGCCGGTCCGCGGCCGCGAGCGGGCGGTACGCCTTGGGCCGTCCGTTCTGGAGGACGGTCGCGCCGCTCATGTCAGGTCGACCAGGGCCCGCCGGCCGCTGAACCCGTCGCCGAGCTCGTGCCACCACTCGACGTCGCCTTCGCCGATGCGCCAGCACAGCCAGATCTGCCGGCCGCTCGCGAGCGCCGGGAAGTCGATGAGGCCGGTCTCGATTTCGCGCAGGGTCACGCCGAGCTGGTCGATCCGGGCGACTCCGGCCTGCATCCGGTCGATCACGCCCTGCATCCGGAGGCGCAGGATCCGGACCTCCGGGTCGCGGCTGGCCGGGTCTTCGGTCGGGTCGGCTGCGGAGCTCGAACCGGGGCCGCCGTCGGAGCCCTCACCGGGATCGGTCGGGCGGGACGCGCCCCCGACGTTCGCCTCGGTCGGAGTGGTCGCCGGGGAATCCGCGGGGCTGCGATGCAGGAGCACCTCGTCGCGGAGGCGGATCAGCTCGGCCCGCTCGCCGCGCAGCGACTCGAGGATCAGCCGCACCTCGGGGAGGGCGGCGTTGGCTTCGTCGAGGCCGAAGAACCGGGTCACCCACTGATTCTAGCCCGTCGCGGCTCTCGCGCCTCGCGCCGTTGCCCGGCGAGCCCGCGCTAGACTGCGCGAACCACCACAGAGGAGCCCGTCATGCGCGTCGCCCAGCGGATGAGCGTCATCGGGACGGAGACCGCGTTCGAAGTCTCGGCCCGGGCCCGGGCCCTCGAGGCCGACGGCCACGACATCGTCCACCTCCAGATCGGCGAGCCCGATTTCGATACGCCCGCGAACATCCGCGAGGCGGCCAAACGGGCGCTGGATGAGGGTGCCACCCACTACGCGCCGTATCCCGGCATCCCGCCGCTCCGGGCTGCCATCGCCGAAGATGCCCAGGCGCGGAAAGGGTTCCCGGTCAGTCCGGATCGGGTGTTCGTCACGGTCGGCGGCAAGGGCGTGATGCTCTACGCGATCCTCGGCCTGATCGACCCCGGCGACGAGGTCCTGGTGCCGGATCCGGGCTACCCGATCTACGAATCGTTGACCCGATTCGTCGGCGGCACCCCGATCCCCGTCCCGATCCGGATGGAGAACGACTTCCGGATCGACCTCGACGAGCTGGCGTCCCTCGTGACCCCCAGGACGCGGATGCTCGTCATCAACTCGCCGGCGAACCCGACCGGCGGGGTCCTGACCCGGAGCGACCTCGAGGCGATCGCCGAGCTCGCGATCCGCCACGACCTGGTTGTCCTCGACGACGAGATCTACGGCCGGATCCTGTACGACGGAGAGGAGCACGTCTCGATCGCGTCCCTGCCGGGCATGGCCGAGCGGACGATCGTCCTCGACGGCTTCTCCAAGACGTTCGCGATGACCGGCTGGCGTCTGGGCTACGCGATCGTTCCGCCGTCGCTCGTCGCGATGTACGGGCAGCTCGTGATCAACACCATCTCGTGCGCACCGACGTTCGCCCAGATCGGGGCGGTCGAGGCGATCCGCGGCCCACAGGAGCCGATGGCGGCGATGGTCGAGGAGTTCCGGGCGCGGCGCGACCTGATCGTCGCCGGGCTCAACGACATCCCGGGCATCCGGTGCCTCTCGCCCAAGGGCGCGTTCTACGCCTTCCCGGACATCAGCGGGACGGGGCTGGGCGGCAAGGAGCTCGCCGACCGGCTGCTGCTCGAGGCCGGGGTCTGCGTCCTGGCCGGGACCGCGTTCGGCGGCGTCGCGACGAGTCACATCCGGGTCTCGTACGCGAACTCGCGCGAGAACCTGACGAAGGCGCTCGGGCGGATCCGGGAGTTCGTCGACGCGCTGCCGGCGCGATCGGCGCCCGCCGGCGCCAGTCGATGACGCAGGCCAGCCCGGGCGAGACCCGCCCCAAGGTCTTCGTCGCTCGCCTGATCCCGGCCGACGGCATCGACCCGATCGTCGCCGCCACCGACGCGCGGGTGTGGGAGGACGAGCTCCCCCCGCCCCGTGCCGATCTTCTCGCAGCGATCCGCGGCTGCGACGGCGTCCTGACGCTGCTCACCGACAAGGTCGAC
>JACDAH010000486.1 GCA_013695505.1 Chloroflexota bacterium
ACGCCGGCTTCGAGCAGCTGCCGCATGGAAACGTTCGGCACGGGGAGAGGCCTCCTGTCGGTGTGTTCCTCCGCGGACTTCTGTCGCCGGGTCTCCGGGCCCTGGGTCGAGCGCTGCGTCGACAATCGGGTCCGGCACCGTCCCAGTCGGAACGGTCCGCGTGTGATCTCCGTCGCCTCGGCCGACCGGGCCGCGACGCGGGTGTTGATGGTCGGTCCCGGGCTGTCCCCGGAGCCGGCGCGGAGTGTAGCACGGGGCCCGATCCGGGCCTGTGCCGGTCGCCGCGACTCATGGAGACCCGACGCAACTCAGATCCGCCATCTGCGCGCTCGGCCTCTGCACGATTCGGGCCACGCTCACGGATGGGGATCCTGATGCGCCACGCGACTCAGGGCGGCCCAACCCGGTGCGCGGGACATGGCCGGTCGTGCCGGGGCCAGGGCGGTCGTGCCTCGGGGCCAGCCAAGGCTCGCTAGCCGCTCGTGAGTCTTCCAGACTCAATACGTGGGCTCAGCCCGCATACGATCGCGGGAATTGGACCGTTTCGCGAGGTTTCCACGTGCGCTGAGCCTTCATTCCGAGTCTGGGGGACTCGCGTCGTCGGGGACGATCGTGCGGGCGCGACTCTCAGAGTTGGATCGCCCGGTGGTGGCGGATGCGCACCGGGTCCCCTGCCCTGGCCGCCGGCTCGACGACGACGAGGTCCACGCGCACCGCCAGACGCGGGAGAGCGACGCCGCCCGGGAGCCCGTCCTCGAGGAGGCGGCCAATCGCGGTGCGGAGATGAGCGCGCTTGCGATGGTCGACAGTCTCCTCGGCCAGCCCGAAGTCGCGGCGACCTCGCCAGCGGACCTCGACGATCACGAGCGCGGGTCGCGGGCCCGCGTCGACCGCGACGATGTCGAGCTCGCCGCGGCCCAGCCGGATGTTCCGGGCGAGGATCGTCCAGCCGGCCGACAAGAGAGCCTCCACGACGGCCATCTCTGCCGCATCGCCGCGATCCTGAGCCTCGCTCCGCATCCGCCCATCGTGGCGAGGCGCGCTCATCGGCGACTTATGTCAGCCGGGGACGGTGTGAGTCGCGCACGGTGTCCACCGGGCACGGTATCAGCCGGGCACGGGCTCCAGGACCGGCTCGTCGAACGGGATGGCGTCGAGGGTGGCGAGGTCGGCGGCGTCAAGCATCGCGTCATCGGCCATCACGGGGACCGCCTCGCGGTCAAGGAGCTCGTGGGTGTCGGCGGATGCGGACGGGTCGCCGAGCAGGTCGAAGGCGAGCTGGTCGCCGGCAAGCGTCCGCTGGAGGGCCAGGAACGAGCGGCGGTGGAACGGGGTGAGGCCCATCGCCCGGATCGCCTTGCGGTGGTCGAGCGTCGCGTAGCCCTGATTGTGCTCCCAGCCATAGCCCGGATAGCGTGCCGCGAGGCGGGTCATCATCCGGTCCCGGACGACCTTTGCAACAACCGAGGCGCACGCAATCGAATAGACCTTTGCGTCCCCGTCGACGATGTTCGAGTACGGCCCAACGTGTCGTTCGAAGCCGGCGATCCGGTTGCCGTCGACCATCACGTGCTCGTGGCCGCCGAGACGGGCGATCGCCCGGCGCATCGCGAGGTGCGTTGCGTGGTAGATGTTCAGCTGGTCGATCTCGCGGACCGACGCCGCGCCGACACCGACGGCGACAGCGCGCGTCCGGATCATCGGCGCGAGCCGCTCGCGCTGGGCCATCGACAGGGTCTTCGAATCGCGGACGCCGGGGATCCGATGACAGCCGGGCCGCATGATCACGGCCGCGGCGACGACGGCACCACACGTCGGGGCGACGCCGACCTCGTCGACGCCTGCGACTCGGGTCAGGCCATTGTTCCAGAGGCGGCGCTCGTGGCGAAGGGTCGGGACGATGACGGCCATCGACGGTCAGGGTAGCCGGAATCGAACGACCCCGGTCGGGCCGGGGTCGTCGGGTGCTTCGAAGTCCGCGGCCGGCCCGAAGGCCGACGTCCTCGCTGTCGTCCTAGCGGGCTGTTCGCCGCTCCCGAAGGGTGGCTGCCTTCCCGACGCGGTCGCGCAGGAAGTAGAGCTGAGCTCGGCGGACCTGGCCGTGACGGACGACCTCGATCTTCTCGATCCGCGGGCTGTGGATCTTGAACGTCCGCTCGACGCCGACACCGCTGGCGATCCGGCGGACCGTGATCGAACGGGTGATCCCACCGCCGCGGAGACGCATCACGATGCCCTCGAAGACCTGGATCCGCTCGCGGTTGCCCTCGACCACCTTCGCGGACACCTTGACGGTGTCGCCGGAAGCGAGCTCGGGAAGGTCCGTACGGAGCTGGTCGGAGACGATCTCGTCGAGGACAGACATGGTTCGGCGTTCCTTGGGTTCGTTCGTCGGCAGCGTGAAACTGCGGGTTGGGACGAGGAAGGGCCGAACGATCGACCGGCGGCGGAGTATAGCATGGCGACCGCGTGCGCCCGGCCGCAGGAGGAGGAGTCATCGGCATGACTCGGGAGCGGCTCGTCGGCGCCGCGGTCACCGCCCTCGCAGGTGGCAGAGGCGCGTCGCCGGACCCGAACTCTCGGCCGGATCGACCGCCACCGCGGGGTCAGGGCGGGTTGTCGCGGAGGCGCTCCATCAGGTCGGGACGGCGCTCCCCGGTTCTTGCCCGCGCCTGCTCGTCGCGCCAGCGGGCGACGGCGGCATGGTCCCCGGAGGTCAGGATCGCGGGCACGTCCTGTCCCCGGAACGTCGGCGGCCGGGTGAACTGGGGGTACTCGAGCAGGCCGGCCGCAAACGACTCCTCGGCGGTCGAGAGGTCGTCGATCGCGCCTGGCAGCAGCCGGATGACGGCGTCGATCACGGCCAGCGCCGGGATCTCGCCGCCGGTCAGGACGTAGTCGCCGATCGACAGCTCGAGGTCCACCAGCGAGCGGACCCGATCGTCGACGCCTTCATAGCGGGCGCAGATGAGCACGACATGCCGCCGCGCGGCGAGATCGGCGGAACGAGCCTGCGAGAACACCTCGCCCGCCGGGTCGAGCAGAATCACGAGCGAGTCTTCGCGGCGGACGGAGTCGATTCCGGCGGCGATCGGCTCGGGGCGCATCACCATCCCGGCGCCGCCGCCGTACGGCGCATCGTCGACGCTCCGATGGCGGCCGATCCCCCACTGGCGCAGATCGTGGGTCCGGATCGCAACGATCCCCTGCTCCTGGATCCGGCCGGGGATGCTCGCGGACAACGGTCCCGAGATCATCTCCGGAAAGAGCGTGAGGACGTCGATCTCGAGGGTCACGGCCTGCGCAGGACGTCGAACGGATTCGAAGCAGGCGGCGGTTCGTCCGCGGGCTCCGACCGGTCGGACTCCCCTGCCGTCGCCGCGGGCTTGGCGCGGCGCGATCCGGCCCGCCGTCGCGGGGCGCGTGGCCGGTCCGGATC
>JACDAH010000492.1 GCA_013695505.1 Chloroflexota bacterium
CTCGAGCTGTGCGGATTCCGGCGGATCCACCTCGCGGCCGGCGAGTGCCGGACGGTCGCCTTCGAACTCTCGACCGAGCAGGTCGCCCACCGCGACGCCCACCACCGCCGCGTCGTCGAGCCCGGCACGGTCCGGATCCACGTGGGCCACTCCTCGGCGGAGCTGCCGCTCAGCGCCGAGCTGCAGCTGGTCGGGCCGGTCATCGAGCTCGCGGAGCGCCATCATTACGTCACGCCGACGAGCGTCGAGTAGCGGGCGCGACCGGGCTCCGCGGAATCAGAGCGAGCCGATGACCGCCTTCGATCTGTCCCTCGACGACCTCCGGGCGTATCGCCCCGATCGAACGGAGCCTGCCGACTTCGACGCGTTCTGGGAGGCGACGCTTCGTACGTCGCGAGCCGTCGCGGGTCAGCCGACGTTCCGCCCGGTTGAGACGCCGCTCAAGGCCGTGACCGTCGAGGACGTCACGTTCACCGGCTTTGCCGGCCAGCCGATCCGAGGCTGGCTACTGGCCCCGGCCGGCGCCAGCGGCCGCCTGCCAACGGTGGTGGAGTACATCGGATACGGCGGCGGTCGATCGCTTCCGTTCCAGTGGCTCCAGTGGGCGACCGCCGGCTACGCCCATTTCGTGATGGACACCCGCGGCCAGGGGAGCAGCTGGAGCCCGGGCGACACGCCCGACCTCGAGGCGGAGGGCGCCGGCGCCGGCCACTACCCCGGCTTCGTGACGCGCGGCGTCGACCGGCCGGAGACCTGGTACTACCGCCGCCTCCTCACCGACGCCGTTTTCGCGCTGGATGCGGCCCGAGCCCACCGGCTGGTCGACCCGGAACGGCTCATTGTCACCGGCAAGAGCCAGGGCGGCGGCCTCGCGCTCGGCGTCGCCGGGCTGGTGCCGGACGTCGCCGCGGCAGCCATCGACGTCCCCTTCCTGTGTCACTGGCGGCGGGCGATCGCGGTGACCGACGAGCATCCCTATCGCGAGCTGCGCCAGTACCTGTCGATCCATCGCGACCGCGAGGCGGCGGTCTTCGCGACGACGTCCTACGTCGATGGGCTGAACTTCGCCGCCCGGGCGAGCGCGCCGGCGCTGTTCTCGGTGGGGTTGATGGACGAGGTCTGCCCGCCGTCGACCGTCTTCGCGGCCTATAACCACTACGCCGGGCCGAAGGAAATCCGCGTCTGGCCGTACAACGGCCACGAGGCCGGCGAGCTCGAGGGCCAGTCCGATCGGTATGCGTTCCTCGCCCGGCTCGGCCTCGTCCCCTGATGGATCAGGCGCGGAATGGCGCCGTCTCCCCGCCCCCCGACGCCACGAACCCATCGCCGTCGTCGTTCGTCAGCAGGGCGCGATGGCCGCGCTGATCAACCGCCGGCGACGATCCGGTCGCTGAAGTCACCGGTCGCCGGGTCCTTGAGGATCAGCTTCGTCCGGCCATCCGGGAGGAGCTCGCGCTTGATCACGGTGTGGCCCTCGTAGCTCTCCGGCGACTTCGCGATGCGCGCGGTGGCCCCACCGCGCCACTCGAACAGCTCGACCGGCTCCCAGGCGCGGCTCGTGGCCGACCGGTAGCAGGCGTCCATGACCGCGTTCACGACGTAGCCGTCGTAGAGCGTCTCGCGCGGCGCGCGGCCCGCCTCCATCGCATCGAACATGTCCGAGAACATGTCGACATACCCGAGCTCGGCTACCTCGTCGCCGACCGGGAACAGCCAGCCCGCCGACGTCTCGGCTTTCTCCGCGACGTAGCCCTCACCGCCGCCCGCGGTGAACATCTCGAAGCCGGTCCGGAGGAAGTGGTTGAGCCAGATCGTGCCGTGCGTGCCTGCGACCTCGTCGCGCAGGTCCATCCCGCCGCGGAACGTCCAGCTCACCTCGAACTGGCCGATCGCCCCCGACTCGAATCGGATCAGGGCGATCGCGTTGTCCTCGTCGTCGATCGGATGGACGAGCGTATCCGTCGTGCACATCACCTCGACCGGGCGATTCCCTTTGCCGACAAAGTTGCGGATGATCTCGATGCAGTGGCAGCCGAGATCGATGATCGCGCCGCCGCCGGTCAGCCGGCCATCCCAGAACCAGGCGCTGTGCGGCCCCGGGTGGGTCTCGCGCGAACGGACCCAGGTCACGTCGCCGATCGCGCCGCCTTCGACGGACTTGACGGCCTTGAGCGTCTTCGGCGTGTAGCACAGGTCCTCGAGATAGCCGCCGAATACGCCCGCCTTCTCGACGACCTCCAGCATCCGGCGGGCCTCGTCGGCCGTTCGCCCCAGCGGCTTCGTGCAGAGGACGGCCTTGCCGGCCGCCGCGGCAAGCCCAACTGCCTCCTCGTGGAGGTAGTTCGGCAGCCCGACGACGACCGTGTCGGTGTCCCCGTGCTCGATGGCCGCGTTCAGGTCGGTCGTGTGCTCGGGGATTGACCAACGGTCGGCGAATGCCCTGCCGCGCTCCTCGGAACGGGAGAACACGACCCGGACGTGGTCGCGGCCCCGCTGCCCGTGGAGAGTCGCGGTGTAGAAGTCGCCGATGAGGCCGGTGCCGAGCATCGTGACGTGGTGTGCCTTCATGCCGGAATGTCCTCCGAAAGCGTGGGGGGAGACGACCCATGGCGGCCGCGGACGAGATCTCGGCCGGCGACGAGGGCATGGAGCTTGAGGGTCGCAAGGTGGCGAGCGGTCTGACTGAAGCCACAGTCGGGAACGAGCGTGAGGCGGTCCGGCGGGACGCCGGTCGCGAGGACGAGGTCGATCCGCGCGGCGACCTCGGCGGCGGTCTCGACATGGGAATTCTTGACGTCGATGACACCGACCGCGACGTCGCGGTCGGCGTCGGTGATCTCGCGCAGAAGCTCGATCTCGCCCATCTCCCGGTTGGCGAACTCGAGCACGAGCTCATCGACCGCGAAGCCGAGCATTGCGCCGAGGATCGGCCGGTACGAGCGCGGCGCCAGCGGCCGGCCCAGGAAGTTGCCGAAACAGAGATGGGCGCCGAGGCGGGCCCGCCCGACGGCGGGCTCGATCGCCGCATTGAAGAGCGCCACGAAGTCGGCCGGGGCATCTGGGTGGATCGCCGGCGACGGCTCGTCGACCTGGATGATGTCGGCTCCGGCGGCGACGAGACCGCGAAGCTCTGCTGCCACGATCGGGACGAATGCCTCGGCTGCGGCGACGCGCGTCTCGTAGACCTGGCCGGGACCGTTGGTCAGGCGGCCCGACAGCGTGTACGGGCCTGGCAGCGTCACCTTCAGCGGGCGCGTCGTGCGCGTCCGGGCAGCCCGGTACTCCGCGACGACGCCCAGCCCGTCGGGCGCCGTGATCGGAGCCCGGACGGCGTACCGATGGAGCCCATCGTGGGCGCCGGCGCCCAGCCGCCGGTCCGGCGGCAGAGCCTCGAGTCCGGTCAGGTGGCGGTAGAACTCGGCCGTGAAGAAGCCCGCCCGACGCATCTCGCCGTCGCTGATCACGTCGATCCCGGCCCGCTCCTGGTCGCGGATCGCGAGGTCGACGCCGTCGTCGAGCAGCTCCGCGAGGTCCGCGGGGCCGTAGTCGCCACGCTCTGCTGCCGCGATCCCGTGGGCGAACCAGCCGGGATGGGCGTGCGATCCGACGACGCTGGTCAGAAGCGGCTCTCGATTCATCTCGCAACCTCCGCGAACGCGAACGCCCGAGCCGGATTGTCGACGAACATCCGCCGCCGGGCCGCGGCGTCCAGGCCGCGCGCCTCCATCTGGTCGCTGAACCCGAGCAGCAGGAACGCGAGGCCCGGCCACCCGCCATACGCGGCGAGATAGCTCTGACGGGCCGCGTCCAGCCCGAGCATGACCTGGCCGAGATGGCCGTCTTCGGCAGCCCACTCGAGCAGCTGCAGGGTTCCGTTCGCGGCATCTCCCCAGCGGAAGGCCTGGTCATACACGACGAATGCCCCGGATTCGAAGATCGCTCGGTGGTAGCCCCGGTCGACGACCTTGTCGACATGGCTGAGCGAGATCCGCTCGGGCGCCACGCCGGCGCCGGTGAGCAGCCGGACTTGCTCGAGCCCGCCCGTCCCGGCCTCGCAGTGGGTGTGGAGCGGGACCCCCGTCCGGAGGTGGACGGCCGCCGCCGCCCGGAAGATCGGCCGGTCGCGCTCCGACGGCCCACCGAGGCTGCCGCCGAGCTTGACGACGCCGGCCCGGATCGACGTCCGGCGCACGATGGGCCCGGTGTAGTCGCGCTCGTCGATCGCCGTCTCGACGTCGGCTGCGAACAGGTCGGCCAGCTCGTCCTCGGTCGCCCGCAGGCTCCAATGCACGGGACCGGTGAACTTCTCGTGGTGGAGCCCTGTGGCCGCGACGAGATGGACGCGCGTCCGCCGCGACAGCTCCGCCAGAAGCTCCGGATTGCGACCGCAGTCGGCCGGCATCATGTCGATCGCCGCCTCGAGCCCGGCCGTTGCGGCCGCTCGCAGCTCCGCGGTCAGCCGCTCCACGTCGTTGAGCTGGAAGTCCGGCTCGATCGCGACCGGGCGACCGCCGTCGATGACGAGGTGCTCATGGGCGTACGTGACCCCGAGCGCGGCCGGCGCGATGTCGCCGAGGACGGTCCGAACGAAGGGCACGAAGGTCACGCCACGTGCTCCTGGACGAGATCGAGAATGGCGCCGTCGCCGGCGAGCTGGGTTCGGAGCGACTCGGGCGAGACGGCGCGGACCGCACCATCGGCGGAGTGGCCGGCGGCCATCGCCGCGGCCGTGCCCGCGGCCTGGCCCATCGCCATGCATTGCGCCATCGACCGGACCGAGGCATGGGCATCGTGCGTCGCCGAGAAGCAGCGCCCGGCGACGAGGACGTTGGTCGCGTCGCGGACGACCAGGGTGGCGAACGGGATGCCCGCGGCGGCTCCCGGGGGAAGGTAGGTCCAGCGGGTGTCCGGCCCGGCCCGGTGGTCCTCGATCGGTGCGCCGCACAACCCGATCTGGTCGTCGAACTGACGGGCGGCGAGGACGTCCTCGCGGGTCAGGCGAGCGTCGCCGTACACGCGTCGGGTCTCGCGGATCCCGACCTGGGTCCCGAGCGCGACGAGCGACGCGGCTTCGTAGCCCGGGACCCGATCGACGAGGAAGCGAGCGTACTCGAGCGCTTGCCGGCGGCCGGTGATCTCGGCCGCGGTCAGGAAGAACGGATCGGTCGTGTTCACGAGTCGGCCGCCGGCGTGACGCTCGTTCGGCTCGAGTCGGGTCATGATCGTCGCGGTCACGCCGTCGATCGGGGTGGCGTGGTCCGAGCCCTCGCGGCGGGGCAGGTCGTAGCCGTCGGCCGCCGCCGCCGCCATGGCCGAGTGCAGGTCGGCCGTCGTCACGGGCCGCCGTCGCTCCTGGTCGACGTTCGCCATCCGGAAGGTCGTCGTCAGGGTCTGGGCGGGATCGATGTCCCCGGCGGTCTCGAAGCCGAACCCGGCGAAGGCGCACAGGTCGGCGTCGCCACTGGCATCGATGAACGTCCGGGCGTCGATCCGCCTGAGACCCGCCTTGGTCGCGACGACGATCGATCGGACGCGATCCCGACCGTCGACGACGACGTCCTGGAGCATCGCGTGGAGGAGGACCCGGACGCCGGAATCGGTGACGAGCTGCTCCCAGACGACCTTCAGGTGCTCGGCCAGGTAGGTGATTCCGGTCCCCGCGCCGTAGGTGTTCGGGCGCTCGAGGACCGGCCCGAGGTCGCGCAGCGCGGCCACCACCTCGTGGGCAAGACCGCCGACCACCTTGCGCGGCGCGTCGCCCGGTGTCCAGAACCCGTAGAACGTGTCGAGAACGGCGGTGCTCGTGCCACCGAGAAAGGGCAGCTTCTCGATGAGGAGGACCGATGCGCCGCCGCGGGCGGCGGCGATGGCCGCGGTCGAGCCTGCAGCACCCGAGCCGACGACGCAGACGTCGGCGCCTGCGATCGTTGGGAGGTCGGCGATCCAGGCGCGGCTCATCCGGGCGGCTCCGGCGACACCGACGCGATCGACCAGCCGCCGTCGACCTTCAGCAGCTGCCCGGTCACCGCCCGCGACTCGTCCGACAGGAAGAAGACCGCAGCGTGGGCGACCTCGTCGGGATCCATCATCTCGCCGGCCAGTGGTTGCTTGCGGGCGGCATAGGCGCGGATGTCCGGGTCCTCGGCGGCTCGTCGGGCCATGGGTGTCGCGGTCAGGCCCGGAGCGACGACGTTCACACGGATCCGATCCGGGAGGTAGGCGGCCGCCATCGTCGTCATCAGCGCGGTCAGGGCGCCCTTCGCGGCCGCGTACGCGTGGGTCGCGAAGAACTCCGGCGCGGGATCCGACGTGGTGACGCTGCCCATCAGCAGGACTGAGCCGCGCGTCCCCGACCCGTTCGGCTCCTGGTCCCGCATCCGCGCGACCACGCTCCGACACACGAGCGCCTGCGTCGTCAGGTTGAGCTCGAGGGTCCGATCCCACGCGTCGCGCGTGACGCTATGGATCGGCCCGTCGCCGAACCTCCGGCCGCTGCCACCCGCGACCGAGAACAAGCCGTCGAGCCGCCCGAACCGCTCGACACAGGCAGCCACCGCGGCCCCGACGGCAGCCTCGTCGGTCAGGTCGGCCGTCGTCCAGCCGGCGGTTCCGCCCTCGGCCTCGATCCGGTCCGCGAGCGTCCGGGCGTGGGATTCTGTTCTCGACACGACGAAGACGACGGCGCCCTCGCGGGCAAGACGCTCGGACGCCGCCGCGGCGATGCCGGTCGAGCCCGTGACGAGGCAGACCCGATCGGCGAGGCGGTTCATCGGGCGGGGGTCCGCGGTCGCGCCGTGGCACGGTTCGTGCCCGTGGCACGGTTCGTGCCCGAGGCGCGGTTCATGGCCGAGCCGCGCCCTCCGGCGGTCCGGCCAACGGGCTCCAGCAACGCGCGAGCGGTCGTGGCGTCGGTCACGAGCACCCCGATCACGCCGGTCGCGAGAGCTCCACGGATGGCGGCGACTTTGGTTGATCCGGCCGCGACCGCGACGACGGTGGGGACGGCGCGAAGCTGGTCGATCGAGATCGCGATCGCCCGATCGGCGAGATCGGGAGCCACGAATCGGCCGTCCTCGGTGAACGGGTGAACGATGAGGTCGCCGACCGCTCCGAGACCTGCGAGCCGCTTCGCCTCGGTCGCCGACAGCGCGCCGGACCGGAGGAGCGACGAGCTGGCGGCTCGATGGGCCGTCCCGAAGGCCCCGATCCCGAGAACGGTGATCGCGAGGTCGTCGAACCGTCCGATCGTGGCCGCCACCTCGGGCTGCCGGACCAGGGCCTCGCGCAGTTCGGCGGACTCGACGAACGCGGGCGCGTGGATCCGATGGTGCTGCGCCCCGAGTCGCTCCGCGAGCACGCGCGTGAGGTCGCCCGGGTCGCCGGTCGCGGTGAGCGACGCCGAGCTGCCCGCGAGCTGGACGACATCGATCGTGGGGTCGTCGCGGACGGGCATCGCCCGAACGACGCGCGCGACCGTCGAACCCCAGGCAATGCCGATCGCGTCGCTCGGCTCGAGGAGTCCGTCGACGGTCTCTGCCCCGAGCCGTGCGACCGAGCCGGCGTCGTCGGCGGCCGAGACCACGCAGCGCCCGACCCCGAACCGCTCGGTCATGCGCCGGCCGAGCTCCCGATCCTGGGCCGGCGTGTCGCGGAACTCGATCCGGACGACACCCTCGGCGAGAGCTCGGTCGAGGAGCCGGGCGACGCGAAACCGGGAGATCCCAAGGCGGGCCGCGATCTCGACCTTGGTCAGCTGGCGCTCGAAGAACATCCGGACGACGTTGCCCAGGAGGGCGGCGTCGGACGCGCGCCCGGGCCCG
>JACDAH010000493.1 GCA_013695505.1 Chloroflexota bacterium
GCTCCAACCACGACCGGAACCTCGACCAGGCAAGGCGGCTGATCGATGTCGCGGTCGAGGCCGGGGCCGACGCGGTCAAATTCCAGACGTTCGCGGCCGACCGGATCGTGGCCGAGACCACGACCCGTGCGAAATACCTCGACGGCCTGCTGCCGCCCGACAAGACGATGTCGGACCTGTTCCGCGACCTTGAGCTCCCCCGCGAGTGGCACGCGGAGCTGTTCCGCCATGCGACCGACGCGGGTCTGGACTTCCTCTCCACGCCGTTCGACTTCGAGGCGATCGACCTCCTCGACGACCTCGGAGTCAAGGCGTTCAAGGTCGCCTCCTACGAGCTCTGGCACCTGCCGCTGATCCGGGAGGTCGCCTCGCGCGGCAGGCCGATCATCTGCTCGACCGGGATGGCCGACCTCGCCGATGTCCAGGACGCCGTCGACACCGTCGCGGCGACCGGGAACGACCAGCTGATCCTCATGCACTGCGTCGTCAATTACCCGCCGCCATTCAGCGACCTGAATCTGCGCGCGATCCAGACGCTGAAGACGGCGTTCGGCGTCCCGGTCGGCTACAGCGATCACAGCTCAGGGATCACCGCCCCGATCGTCGCGACCGCGCTCGGCGCCGCGGTGATCGAGAAGCACTACACGCTCAGCCGCGACCTGCCGGGTCCCGATCACCGGTTCGCGATCGAGCCGGACGAGCTGTCGGCGATGGTCCAGGGGATCCGCGACGCCCACGATGCACTGGGCAGCGGGATCAAGCGGATGGCGCCTGCGGAGGCCGACCTGTACACGACGGCTCGGCGGAGCCTGTTCGCGGCGCGCGACGTCGCCGCCGGGGCGGTCCTGACGGCCGACGATGTGGCGATCCTCCGGCCCGGGACGGGGATCGAGGTTCGTGACCTCGAGAAGGTGGTCGGCCGCACGGTGCGCCGGGCGATCGGTCGTCACGAGCCGCTTGCCTGGGACATGTTCTGAGTGTCGGCCGGTGTGCCGGCCGCGTCGCCCCTGGTCCGCCTTCTCGTGACCGCGGGTCCGGCGGAGGGCCGGGGCCATCTCTCGCGCGGCATCGCTCTCGCCGGCGCGCTCCGGCAGCGAGCCGGGGAACGGTTCCGGCTCGAGCTCCGGGTCCTCCGCGGCGCGCCGACGGAGCGTCAGCTCGCAAGCCTGGCTGAGCTCGGCGCGGATGTCATCCTCGGCGAGGGTGGCGGGGCTGGCCGGGGGGCCGCCAAGGTCACGGTCGTCGACCTGCCCGATCCGAACGAGGCGCGATCCGGGCGGTTGGTCCGGGGCGAGGCCGGTTGGCTCGTCGTCTTCGACGATCGAGAGCTGCTCCGCGGCCACGTCGCGGTCGTGGTCCAGCCGTCGTTGCCGACGTGGTCCGGTGCGGCCACTGCCGACCGCATCCTCGCCGGATACGCCTACGCCCCGATCGATCTGGCGTATCGCCGGCTGGGGCAGACGGGTGATGCCGTGACGTCGGTCGGAGAGGCGACGACGCGCCCTACCGTGCTCGTCTGTTTCGGCGGGAGCGACCCGGACGACGTCTCCGGGCGGATCGGGCCCGCGCTCGCGGCCGACAACCGCTGGCGGACCGAGGTCGTCCTCGGCGCCGGGTACCGCGGCGCGTACAGCCAGGACGGGACGGCCGTGCGCGACCCGGACGATCTCGCAGACCGACTGGCAAGCTGCGACCTGGCCGTCCTCGGGGCGGGGACGATGAAGTTCGAGGCCGCGTGCCTGGGTCGGCCTGCGAATCTCCTCGCGGCCGCCGACGACCAGGTGCCGGTGGGGCCGCCGTACGCGGCGACCGGAGCGGCCGCGTATCTCGGCGACGGTCGGACGATCGATCCCGCGACCGTCGTGGCCGCCGTCGCCACGCTGATCGGTGATCCGGATGCGCGACGCGCCATGAGCCAGCGCGCCCGCGAGATCGTCGACGGCGAAGGCGGCGATCGACTGGCCGGCGAGATCCTGAGGCTGACCCGCTCTTAGGCCGGCGGCGCGGCCTGCCAGGCCAGCAGGTCGTCCCGGACCCGGTCCGAGGCGACCCCCGGCTCGAAGTGGTCCGCAAGGAAGGCTGCCCGCGTCACGGGGTCCGTGGTCGCGCCCACGGCGATCCGATCGAGTGC
>JACDAH010000505.1 GCA_013695505.1 Chloroflexota bacterium
CGCTGATCGCGGTTGGCACCTCGGCGGCGTTCGCCTACAGCGTCGCGGCGATCCTGTTCCCGGGCTTCTTCCACGCGGCTGGCGTCGCAATGGCGGGCGGCGAGCTCCCGCTGTACTTCGACACGTCCGCGACGATCATCACCCTGATCCTGCTCGGCCGGTTCCTCGAGGCCCGCGCCCGCAGCCACACCTCCGACGCGATCAAGAAGCTGATCGGTCTCGCACCGCGGACCGCCCGTATCGTGCGCGACGGTGCGGAGGTCGACATTCCGATCGAGGCCGTCGTCCGAGGCGACATCGTCCTCGTCCGGCCCGGCGAGAAAGTGCCGGTCGACGGGATCGTCCGCGACGGCCGTTCGGCGGTCGACGAGAGCATGATCACCGGGGAGCCGATCCCGGTTACGAAGGAGGCCGGCGCTGAGGTCGTCGGTGGCACGCTCAACACGTCGGGCGCCTTCCGCTTCGAGGCGACCCGTGTCGGGCGCGACACCGTCCTGGCCCAGATCGTCCGGCTCGTCCAGGACGCCCAGGGCTCGAAGGCGCCAATCCAGCGCCTCGCCGACATCGTTACTGGGTACTTCGTGCCGGCTGTCCTCGGCATCGCGGCCCTGACGTTCGCCATCTGGTTCGTCTTCGGCCCGGCGCCCGCGTTCAACCTCGCGCTCCTCAACACCGTGGCGGTCCTGATCATCGCGTGCCCGTGCGCGCTCGGTCTCGCGACACCGACCTCGATCATGGTCGGGACGGGGAAGGGGGCCGAGAACGGCGTTCTCTTCCGCAACGCCGAGGCGCTCGAGCGGCTCCACAAGGTCCGCGTCGTCGTGGTCGACAAGACCGGCACGTTGACCGAGGGAAAGCCACGGGTCACGGACATTACCCGGACGCCGGATGCGCCCGATGAGGCCGAGCTGATCCGGCTGACCGCGGCCGCCGAGCGCGGCTCAGAGCATCCCCTCGGCGAGGCCGTCGTTCGCTACGCCCGGGAGGAGCGCTCGCTCGAGCTGCCGGATGCGACGTCCTTCGAGGCAACCGCCGGCCAGGGGATCTCCGCGATCGTCGATCGGCGACGCGTCCTCGTCGGCCGGGCCGCGTTCCTCGCCGCGAACGGCGTCGCAGCGGATGCCCTTGTCGGCGCTTCCGAGGAGCTGGCTGCTTCGGGCAAGACGCCTGTGTACGTCGCGGTCGACGGTCGGCTGGCTGGCGTGCTCGCGATCGCCGACACGCTCAAGGCGGGCTCGATCGACGCCGTCGCCGAGCTCCACCGCCTCGGGCTCGATGTCGTGATGCTGACCGGCGACAACGAGACGACCGCTCGGGCGATCGCCCGCCAGGCCGGCGTCGATCGTGTCCTGGCCGACGTCCGCCCGGACGAGAAGGCGGCCCAGGTCCGGAAACTGCAGGGCGAGGGCAGGCTCGTGGCGATGGTCGGCGACGGGATCAACGACGCCCCGGCGCTCGCCCAGGCCGATGTCGGCGTCGCCATCGGGACCGGAACGGATGTCGCCATCGAGTCCGGCACCGTGACGCTCATGAGCGGCGACCTGCGCGCGCTCGTGACGGCGTTCGCCCTGTCGCGAGCCACGATGCGAAACATCAAGCAGAACCTCTTCTGGGCGTTCGCCTACAACGTCGCCCTGATCCCACTGGCCGCCGGTCTCTTGTTCCCGTTCACCGGCTGGCTGCTCGACCCGATCTTTGCGGCCGCTGCCATGGCGCTCTCGTCGGTGACGGTTGTCTCGAACGCTCTCAGGCTCCGTCGGTTCCGACCGCCCGTCGCGGGCCGAGCGACGGCTCCCCGACAGCCCAGGACGCTGCCCGCCGGCGTCTGAATCGAATCCCCGACCCGAATCGATCATTCTCCTGACGCTAGCGGGGTGCGCGCCATAGTCGGATCGACGAAGCCAGCTCGGAACCCTGTCCTGATCGAACACCTCAGGCCGGTATGACCAAGGCCTGCGGCGCGCTCCTGCTCCTGCTCTTGGCGGCCGCTTGTGGTCCGGCGCCTACCCAGCCAACGAACTCACCCGGGCTCGACTCGCCGACCGACGTGCCGTCGACTGATGCCCCGCCGGCGAGTGTGTCGCCAACCGTCTCGCCCACCTCAGAAGGTGGCGATCCCGTCGGAACTCTCGTCTTGCGACTGGAAGCGGAAGGGCCGAGCGTCAGGGATCTCGGAACGTTTCCCCCGGCGCCACTGGGGGGCCAGGGTGTTCATCTCTGCGTGTCCGGGCAACGTCTGAACGTCTACGTGTAGCTGACGTCGGATGAACGGGCGAGGGTCGCCTCGACCATCGATCGATCGGATCCGTCGCACATCGGGTCATCGATCGTGGAATGGTCAGGCGAGCCCAGATTCTGGCAGCGGGACAACTTGATCGTGCTCTCGCTCGGTAGCGATCAGCGCATCGTTGCGGTCATCACGTCCGTGCTGAGAAAGGCCCCGACTTCGCTGCTCGATAAGGCGCTAAGCACGTTTGCCGAGTCAACCTCGACTCGTAGGCGAAGATCACGGCCTGTACCCGGTCGCGCACGTCGAGCTTCATGAGGATCCGCTTCACGTGGGTGCTGAGCGTCCACTCCTCCACGACGAGCGCATCGGCGATCTCGCGGTTGGGCGGGCCGCGAGCCAGCAACTCGAGCACCTCGAGGCAGACGATCTAGGGGGTAACGTCCAGGATCAGCATCAGCCCGCCGCCACCCTGCTCCTCGACGTTGTCGTTCGTCGTGTGGTGGTTGATGTGGCAGTGGAGCAGCCACTTGCCCGGTTCCCGCGCCGGCCAGATGACGTCGTACCGCTCGCCCGGACCGACGTTCACCGTGTCCTTCTCGTAGCGGGCGGACTCTGGCAGCCTCACGCCGTCCGTGGCGACGATCGTGAACGGCCCACCGTGGATGTGCATCGGGTGGATGAACCCGCTGTTCGAGCCGATGAACCGGACGAGCAGGCGCTGGCCGACCTTCAGGTGCACCGTCTCCGTCGACGGATACGCCTTGCCATTGATGGTAAAGAAGTTGGGCATGACGCCTTCCATCGGCATCGCCGGGTAGGTGTAGCCCTCGCGCTCGTTCCATTCCTGGAGCTGGACGACGAGCTCCTGGTCGGCCGCGATCGCGTGTGCGGCGTCCTTCGGGGCGATCAGCAAGGCCCCGTACAGGCCGAGCGTCTGCTGACGGTCGACGTCGGTGTGGGAGTGGTAGAAGAACGTCCCCGACTGCTGGACGGCGAATTCGTAGCTGAAGCTCCCGCCGGCGGGGATCGGCTCCTGGGTGATCTCCGCAGGGCCGTCCATCGAGTTCGGGACGACGAGGCCGTGCCAATGGACCGTGGTCGGCTCGTGAAGGTGGTTCGTCACGTTGAAGCGGACGTGGTCGCCCTCGGTGAGGTTGATCCGCGGCCCGGGCACCTGGTGATTGAAGGCATAGGCCATGACCCGCTCGTACGGCAGGATGTTCCACTCGATGACCGAGGCCTCCAGGTCATAGACCTTGACGCCGCCCTCGATCCGGGGCTCGAGGGGCTGGTCACCCTGGGCGTCCACCGGCGCCCGATAGGAGACGGTGGTCGGATCGACCGCGGCCATGTCCCGCATCGCCTGGCCCGGTGTATCGCGGGTCATAATCATGCCCGGGGGCATCACCAGACCGCCGACGTCGTGGGCCCCGAGTGACAGGTTCGCGTACGACGCAGAGAAGACGAGGGCGCCGGCCAGCGCCACGACGGAGAGAACCGCGATCGACGCGATCTGGGGTCGGGTGGCCCGAAAGGCGACATCGCTCGGGCCGGCACTCATGCCCGCCATCCCGGCCATGCCCGCGTGCTTGTCCTCGGCGGACCCGCCAGTGTTGGTATGGCCCTTGACCTTGCGCCGCCGCTCCTTTGGATTCTCTCCGCCGCCGTGCTCGTGCATCACGCAGCCTCCCCGGCGGCCTGCGGCTCAGCCCACCGGGCGTGCTCGGCCCCCATGGTGTGGCCGCCTTTGCCCAGCGCTCGCTGGGTCCCCATGCTGTGCTTGAGACCCTTCTCGACCATCCAGACATTGACCGGGTAAGGCGACGACCAGACCAACCAGGACGGCGGCCGACATCGAGCCCCAGAACACGAGCTGCGTCGGCTCCATCGCCCGCATGTCGCGACCCATCATCAGGACGGCCATCGTCGGGAACATGCCGGCCATCATGAAGTTCATCGACAGCCACTCCGGCACGAGGGAGTGGCGAAGGGCGGCCCGATAGGAGCCGCCCATCATGTCCTTCATGAACAGGGCCTGGAAGATGAACAGGCCGAAGCCGAACCCGGCGATATATTCGATCACGAGGTCGATCCCCATCGGCAGCCCCAGGAGTCCCGTGATCGTCGCCGCCACGATGATCCCGGTCGCATCGCCGGCGACACAGTGGATGGTCGAACCGAAGGCCTGCTTCCAGAGCGGCTGGATGAAGCGCTCATGCGCGCCAGGGAACGGCTCCTTGCAGGACAGCACATACATCGTCAGTGCGATGGGGCCGAGGTAGAGCGTCACGAGCACCCAGCCCCACTTCATGACCGTCAGCTCGCGGTTGTTCCGCCACGCATCCCAGGCGACATACGCGACCGAGAAGGCCGTCAGGGTGAACCAGGCCAGGAGAATCAGGTCGATCCACGGAAACGGGCCATAGGGGCCGATCCGAATGTCGGTCATCGCTGCCTCCTCTCCGTCATGAGTGGGCTGGGATCAGGCGCGGTATCCCGATGCATGTCTGCTGTCAGTCGCCAGTTTCAGTCATTCCGCTGCGACACGAGTTTCTTCGGGTCGCCGATGTCGGCAGGAGTCCATCGGTCTACTCGGTCACGAGGACACCGGGCTAGGATCGAAAGACAGGTACGCGCCAGAAGCGCGGTATCACCCTTTCGCCTGACGTTGATCCACCTTCAAACAGGAGAGACAATGCGCGCACCGGCCCTTGCCCTCGCATTTGCCTTCGTGCTCGTGGTCACCGCCTGCTCCGGCGGGGGCTCAAGCTCGTCGCCGTCCGGCGCGGCACCGTCCTCGCCAGCGGCGGGGTCGGCCAGCGCCGGAGCCCACCGGATCGAGGTGAAGCTGACCGACGCGCTCAAGATGGAGCCGGGCGAGATGGCCGTAAAGGCCGGTCAGCCCGTCACGTTCGTGGTGACGAACAGCGGCGCGAACGAGCATGAGTTCTACCTCGGGGACGCCGCCGCCCAGGACAAGCACGAGAGTGAGATGGCGTCGATGGTCGGGATGATGCACGACGAGCCGGAGGGGATTGCCGTGAAACCCGGCGAGACGAAGGAATTGACCTATACCTTCGCGGCCGCTGGGGCCTTCCTTGCCGGCTGCCACGTGACCGGCCACTACGGCGGCGGGATGAAGGCCTCGATCACGGTCACCTGACGACAGCGGCAGCGGCCGCCACCGGACAGTCGCCAAGGTCGCGAACGAAGCGAGCAACGCCGGCGACGACATGAAATCGCCGCCGGCCTGATCGGTCGGTTACAGCGCCGGCTCGACGACGAACTGCCCCACAGTGTGACAGCCGCCGCGGAGGTGCGGCGTGTCGACCTGCACGAGATATCGACCCGGAACCAGCGGATCGGGGGGCGGCTCGCCCTCGTACGCGACGTTGTGGTCCACGTAGAAGTCGGTGACGCCGGGGATCAGGAAGACGAAGTAGATCGAACCGTCCCGGCTCCCGGTCCGCCTGAGATCGAGCCGGACCTCGACGGACCCGCCTGCCTGATCGACCGGTACGCCGCCGACCGCGATCCGGTAGACGCCGGTTGGCGAGCCTGCTGCCGGCGTGATGGAGACTGAGCAGCGCTGGGCTGCGGCGGACACGGCGCCGGGGAGCAGCATCCCCAGAGTCAGGGAAAAGATGATCGCGATTCGTCGCATGGTTAGCCCTCCAGCCGCCCGCATCGGCGACAGTCAAATGGCGTTTCGAAAGGTTCAGCTGCCGGTGGCTGTCGCCCACTGGGCCGCGACGCCGTCGTCGTAGGCCTGCGTGTAGCCGCAACCCCACACGAAGTGATCGTCGCCGGCGACCAGATAACGATCGCCCATCGCGAGATTGGGCCCGCCCGCGCTCGTGATCGAGGTTCCGGTCATGCCCGGGGCATCGAGCGTGGTGCTCGAACCCGTGAGGCCGCGGTAGGCTCGGTTGATCGCGAAGGTCACCTGGTCACCGCTGATCGCTGTGACCGTGCCGTCGAAGGCGAACGTCCGCCTCGTGATCGATCCGGGCTCCCGGTACGGCTCGACGCACGAGGCGGAGATCGGACCGCCCGATGGGCCGGGTGTGCTTGCAGGCCCCACGGCGGGCCGGGCGACGAGCACGGCCATGGCCACCACCCCGACCGCCGCAGCCGCCGTCGCTGCCCCGAGAAGCCGGATTCGTAACGGACGTCTGTCCGTCCGGTCTGTCATGACATCCTCTCTGACCCTCGCGCGGATGCGGGCGAGACTCGCGGAGGACAGCTGGTCGTCGTCGACTGGGTTGGCGGACCGGAGCGTGTCGATCGGATCCGACTCGTGACGCTCGCTCACGGCTCGCCCTCGCGACGTTGACCGGACAATCTGCCCTCTACACGCTGATCTGTCCGGGTGGGGGCAGAACCTTTCATCTCATTTCCTCGAATGCTGCCGATCTCCTGAGCCAGGCGGCGGCGCGCCCGGTGCAGGCGGATCGCGACAGCGTTGGCGCTGATGCCGAGAACGATTCCTGCTTCGGCGTGGCTCAAGCCTTCCCACGCCACGAGTCGAACCAGCTCCTGGTCCTCGGGCCGTAACCGAGCGAGGGCCTCGAGCACGGGACTGTCCAGCGCCGAGGGAGCTCGCGAGACGAGGTGATCCTTGAGCCGCGACACGAGGTGTAGCCTGCGCGTGAGACCCCGCCGCTGATTGGCGATGACCCTCCGTGCGACCGCGAACAGCCAGGGCAATGCCTCTGCGGGAGCCGGTGCATCGGCGATCCGTCGCCAGGCGATCGCGAACGTTTCGGCGACGACATCCTCGGCATCCGCCTCCTGAGTCACCCGCCTGAGGGCGTATCCCAGCACGCGGCGATGGTGCGCCTCGAACATCGATTCGAAGGCAGCAAGGGAATCGGGCTGGGTCCGGCTCACCGGTCGGGGACGGCCGGGGACCGGTCAAGGTTCCCAACCGCCTTCTTCCCAGGCGAGGCTCGCCGCCTCGGTTCCTTAGCGCGCGGGACTGCGATCCTTCGTTACGATCCTCACTTCGTGGCCCGGCGGGCCGGCGTAGCTGCTCGGTGACTGAGCCTCACCTGACGCTCGAGATCGCCGGCCGCAGCACTGGCCCTCCCGCGAGCCGTAGTTAGACGCTCATGGCGCCGCCTATAGTCGGAGCCTGCGGCGACATGGCGAAACGCGCGGCGGCAGTACCGACAAGCTGTTCGACAGTCACCCTCATTTCACTTGCGATCTCGCTAAGACGGCGAAATACAGGCCGCGGCATGATCACGGACACTTTTGGCCCGATGAGCAGTCGGTCTGCGGGCGAAGCGATCGCGTGGAGCCCGCGAACGACCTCTAGCTCGGCGAGGGCGACGTAGAGCTTGACCATGTCGAGTGTCGTGTGGCCGAGGATCCGCTGCAGGCTGAACACGTCCCCGCCGTTGACGAGGTAGCTTCGGGCGAACTTGTGGCGGAGTGAGTGCGGGCTGCACCGTCCGGTGATCCCGGCCCGGGTCTTGAGGCGCTTGAGGACCTGCTGCATCCCCCGCCAGTCGGGCGCGCCGCATCGACCGAGGAAGAGCGGCTCGTCGGGCGCGCCGGCACCGCGCTTACCCATGTAGCGGACGATCGCCGTCCGGGCGGTGCCGCCGACCGGCACGATCCGTTCCTTGTCGCCCTTGCCCTGACCTTGAGCGTGCCGTCCGGCCGCAGGTCGCGCAGGCGCAGGCCGGCCGCCTCCGAGACCCGCAGTCCGCAATCGAGGAGGAGCAGGGGATCGCCCGGTCCCGGACGTCGACGACCGCGAGGAGCCGCCGCATCGCATCGTCGCTGATCGGCTCGACGAGCTTGTCGGGGACGCGCGGCTTGCGGAGCGTCCGTAGCGCCGCGGCCTGGGCGAGCTCCTCGGCCGCCAGCCAGTTGCCGAGCACCTTGAGCGTCCGGACGTAGCCGGCGACGCTGATCGGCGACAGGGTCGCACGGAGCTCGAGGATCCAGGCCCGCAGCTCCGGCCCGCCAAGCTGCTCGATCGGGCGATCCTCGCCCAGTCCGCGGACCGCTCGGCGCAGGATCATTCCGTACCACTCGAGGGTCTTGGCCGCGGCGCCCTCAGCGGCCTTCGCCGCAAGGAACAGATCGACCGCCCGGCCGATGGTCAAGTGCCCGCCAGAATCAGGTACCCATCGATTCGGGGTCGCCGAATCAGGCGCCCAAGGATCAGGGGAGTCAGGTGCCCAAACCATGTCCGTCGCCTCCTGCGACGAACCGCGGGTCGGCGTTCAACCACGACATGCAGGCCCCTCGTTGGTGCCGACCACAACATCTTGTGGTTCGGCGAGGAGCTGGCTGGCGAGGAAGGATTCGAACCTTCGATCTCCTGATCCAGAGTCTGTTGCCCGGAATCAGCCTCGCGAGCCGCCCTTTGAGCGTGCGGCGGGCCTCCGTCGGCCGCCGAATCGGGGTGAGTCAGGTGCCCATCCCAAAATGAGTCAGATGCCCATTCCGAAAACGGAAAGAGTCTGTTGCCCTATTGGGCGAGTCCAATTCTACCCCGGTGTCCCCGGCCGCCACGGGTGTGGGGCCATCGGGATGTGCTCGCCCCTGATCGGGACCGCGATCGCTCCGGCTAATGAACGCCTCCCTAGACGAGCTATGGCGAGGGCGCAATCGATCTAATGCGGTGACGCGGCGACTTTGGCGTCCGGACAATCCGCCGGGGTGGGTCACCTTCAGATTCGCTCGCTCCGCCACGACGAGTAAGAAC
>JACDAH010000512.1 GCA_013695505.1 Chloroflexota bacterium
ACCCGCGAGCTGGAGGCCGCGAGCCACCACAAGTCCGAGTTCCTTGCCAACATGTCGCACGAGCTGCGGACTCCGTTGAACGCCATCAGCGGCTTCTCCCAGGTCTTAAGGAAGCAGCTGTTCGGGGAGATCAACGAAAAGCAGGCGGAGTACCTCGACGACGTCCTGGCCTCGGCGCGAGATCTGCTGTCACTCATCGACGACGTGCTTGACCTCGCGAAGGTCGAGGCAGGGCAGGTCGAGCTCGAGGTCGCTCCCTTCGCCCTGCCTGAGGCGCTCGAGCGCGGGGTGGCGATCGTCCGCGAGCGCGCGACAAAGGACGGCGTCCGAGTATCGCTCTCGTGGGATCCCGGCGTTGACATGGTCATCGGCGACGAGCGCCGAATGAGGCAGGTGGTCTTCAACCTGCTCTCGAACGCGGTCAAGTTCGCGCCTGCCGGGAGCACGGTGGACGTCATTGCGGTGCGCGTCGATGGCGACGTTCGCGTCTCGGTCCGCGACAGCGGGCCGGGTATCGCCCCGGAGGACCAGGCGCGGATCTTCGAGGAGTTCCAACAAGCTGCCGCCGGCAGGGAGCAGCGTGAGGGGACTGGTCTCGGGCTGGCGCTCTCACGGCGCCTCGTTGAGCTGCACGGCGGGCACATCTGGGTCGATAGCGAAGTTGGTAGGGGAAGCACGTTCGTGTTCACGCTGCCAGGGAAGGCGAGCTAGGAATGGCCGGTGAGCTGATCCTCCTGGTCGAGGACAACGAGAAGAACATGAAGCTCTTTCGCGATGTATTTCGAGCGACCGGCCACCGCACGCTCGAGGCATCGACCGCTGGGCAGGCGGTGATGCTCGCGACCAAGCATGGACCGGCTCTGGTGGTGATGGACATCCGGTTGCCGGACATGACCGGCCTGGAGGCGCTGAGCCGTCTGCGCATGGACGAGCGGACCGCCCGGATCCCGGTGATCGCGGTAACCGCGCAGGCGATGAAGGGCGATCGCGAACGATTCGTTGAGGCGGGGTTTGACGGCTACCTCTCGAAACCGGTCGATATCGACGAGCTCCTCGCGATCGTCGAGCAGCATTGCGGGGGCGCCTGAAGCAGAGACAAGCGGCCGGTAACGGCGAGCAGAATGCTCGTGGACGGCCAGCATGGCCTGTGGCCAGAAAAGCCACACGCGCGGCTCCTCAGGCGCCAGCTATGAGCTCAAGCTCGACACCGACGGCGACGCGCTTCCGGACCTTGCCTTCCACGTCCTATTCGCGTCAGCCGGCAAGGAAGCGACCGCCGCGGTCTGTCGCGCAAGTGGGACGGCAGCGCAGGGGACCGGGCCGGTCGGCGACGCTGTCATCCGGGACGCTCCCGTGTCGCCCGCGGGTGAGGTCCACATCGCGGAAGCTGGCGGGTACACCGGTTCTTTGCCGGCTTGCGGAGCGATCCGCGTTTCAAGGATGTCGAGGGCTTCCGAAATGATTTTCGGTTCACGGGCCACGATCCCGTCGCCGATCGAAACGTCTTCGGCATTGTCCTCGAGGTCCCGAACGAAGCGCTTGGGGCCACAGGCGCGATTCGCCAGACCGGAAGGGCTAGCGTCCCAACCGACCGGCCGCCCCGCGCTGCGCATGTCAAATTCTGAGCTCGAACCTGTACAGATGGCCCAATCGACCACAGAGTCATCCGCCAACCTCCGACCGACGCTTGGGCCATGACGGCGCTCGTCGTACACCCCAACGGCAGCCGGCGTCGGCACATCCACAACGGTTTCGGCGCCGTATCCACGGGCATGATCATGACCGGCACCGTCGCCCCTCCTCGGGCGACGATGCGCATCGACCTATTCGCCCTGGCGACCCTGTCCTTCGGTGCCGCCGCGATTCATTTCGCGGTCATCGGCGAGCACTTCGCCGAGTACGCCCTGTTCGGCGTGTTTTTCTCGGTCGTGGGCTGGTTTGAGGCGCTCTGGGCGCTTGCCTACGTCGTTCACCCCACCCAGCGGCTCGCCGGAGCGGCATTCGTCGTGAACGTGGCGACAGTCCTGATTTGGGGTTGGGCGCACCTGGTGGGGCTTCCCTTCGGTCCCGACCCGGGCCAGGTCGAGCCGACCACGATCACGGATCTCATGGCGACGCTGTTCGAAATCGTGCTGGTCGGCGGGCTAGTGATCGTCCTGACCAGACAACCCCCGAGTGTGGTCCCGAGCGCATGGCGCGCCGCGTTCTTGGCCGCCCTCATCGTGGCCGTCGCTCTTGGCACGACGCTGGCGCTGGCTCAGCCGCCATCGATGGGCGGTTAGGTCTAGTTCCCAATCAGGTTGTTGACGGGCTGAGGGCCCCTATCGTTCGGCTGTTGGTGTCGAAGCCACAGTCGAAGAAGGGACCCTCATGCCGCATCCTAATGCCCGCCTGACCCCGCACGGTCGGGCGCTCCTCGTGACCCGGATCAGCACTGGCTGGACGATCACCGCGGCGGCGCGAGCCGCAGGGATCAGCCGACAGACGGGATCGAAGTGGTGGCATCGCGCGAACGCCGGGCAGTTCGTCGATCGCTCGAGTGCCGTCCATCACCAGGCTCGCCGCCATCCCGACGAGCTGGTCGCCGCGCTGTGCGCCCGCCGGCGCGAACTGCGGGTCGGCCCTCATGTCCTGGGCTGGCAGACCGGTCTGGCCCGTTCGAGCGTGTATGCGATCCTGCGCCGCGAAGGTCTGGGTCGACTCGACCGGCTCGATCCCAAACCGGCGGTGGTCCGCTACGAACGGGAGCGCCCGGGCGAACTCGTCCACCTCGACACCAAGATGCTCGGCCGGATCGGTCCAGGTGGCGGGCATCGGGTCCACGGCGTCGGGGTCAAGGACAAGTTCCGCGGGATCGGCTGGGATCGAGTCCACATCGCCATCGACGACCACAGCCGCCTCGCGTATGCCGAGGAGCTGCCTGACGAGAGTCCGAAGACGACCGCTGCGTTCCTCCGTCGGGCCTGGCGGTTCTATGCCGGTCACGGGATCACGATCGAGCGGATCCTGACCGACAACGGTGGCTGCTACCGGAGCCGCGAGCTGGCGGCGGCCTGCGATGAGCTCGGGATCGGCCACCGCCGGACCCGACCGTATCGACCGCAGACCAACGGCAAAGCCGAGCGGATGGTCCGGACGCTGATGGCGGAGTGGGCCTATGCCCGACCGTTCACCGATACCGCCGATCGCGTGGCCAGCCTGCCCGCGTTCATCGACTTCTACAATCAGGCTCGACCCCATTGGTCACTGGCCGGACAGCCGCCGATCAGCCGGACACCCGTCAACAACCCGAGTGGGAAGAACGGCTAGCCGACAGGATCCACGGTCCGGACGCCCGACGGGTCTGGGCAGACGCTGCGACGACCTTCGCGGCAGACCGCGCGCACGGTCCTGATCCTGGCGGAACATAAAAGCAGCTTGGGCGGGTCGTCGGGTGGGGCATCAGCGCGTCGCCTCAATTACGATCGCACCCCGACAGCCTCCCGCGCATGTCCGGCCGCCCGCCCTACGTGGAGCAATATTGAGCGCGAACCGGTCGCCTGCACCGCGCCTGACCCGGCCCTCGCTCCGTCCGTTCGCGTTCGGTGTCGCGCTCGCTGGAGCGGCGACAGCGCCTGCACTCGTCGTTCGGCTCGCTGGGCTGCAGCCGGCCCCGATCGTTGCCGTGGCCCTCTTCGGAGCCTCGATCCTCGGTGCCGGATTCCTCCTCTCGTGGGGCGCCGAGGCGGCCGAGGCGCATGTCGCTCAAGGGGTCGCACTCGCCGGGCTGGCGCTGGTCACGGTGCTGCCCGAATATGCCGTCGACATCTACTACACCCTCCGGGCTGGGGCGGACCCGGGTTCCGATTTCGTGCAATTCGCGGCGGCCAACATGACCGGCGCCAACCGGCTCCTGATCGGTGTCGGCTGGCCGCTCATCGCCATCCTGTATTGGGTGCGCTCGAGGCGTTCAGTCGTCCCACTCCAGCCCGCCAACGCCGCCGAGATCTCGTTCCTGGCCCTGGCCAGCCTGTACTCATTCGCTATCGTCGCCAAAGGCCAGATCGAAATCATCGATACGGTCGTACTGGCGGCGATTTTCGGCGGGTACCTGTGGCGCTTGAGCAGGCTCCCCAAGGAGGCCGACGAAGAGGATGGGGATGTGGAGGTCGGGCCGGCGGCTGCACTGCGGGTGCTGCCCAAGCGCCGGCAGTACGCCCTGATCGCCGTTCTCACGATCGTCGCGGCGATCGTCATCGTCCTCGCTGCCGAGCCGTTTGCCGAGTCGCTGCTCGCGGCCGGCACGCAGCTCGGGATCAATCGCTTCTTTCTCGTCCAATGGGTCGCACCGCTCGCCGGGGAGGCACCGGAGATCGTCATCACCGTGCTGTTCGTGCTGGCCCTCCGGCCAGCGGCCGCCCTTGGTGCGCTGATCAGCGACAAGATCAACCAATGGACCCTGCTCGTGGGATTCATCCCGCTGTTCTACAGTCTCGCCCGCGGCGGACTGCACCCGTTTCCGCTTGACGCCCGGCAGCACGAGGAGTTCTTCCTGACCGCGGCCCAGTCGCTGTTTGCGGTCGCCCTACTCCTCCGCCTCCGCCTCCACCTCCTCGGCGCGGCCGCTCTGTTCGGGCTGTTCACGGTTCAGTTCACGCTGGCGTTCGTGAACCAGGCCGACGAGTTCAACACGATCACCGTCCTCACCACGCTTGGCTGGGTCTACATCGCCCTCGCGGTCATGCTCGTCCTGCGCGACTGGAGGCTCCTCGTGGAACATGCCCGATTCGGCCTGTTGAATCGCTCCTGAGCGATACGACGGAGCACCCGGCGACGGACGGAAGCGCCAAGGGCCCGTCGCGTCGGCCCCTACGCTCTGAGGGGTCCGGTGGACCTTCCCGAATTTGGCGCCGAGCAAAGGTCTTCGCCGACTCCTGCGCGGTTCGTTGGCTCGACAGAAGGGTCTGCAAATTCGCGTCAACGCCGCCTGGTGTTTTGGCCTCGCATTCCGCACAATCCGCCGAACGGACAGTTGGAGGGTTCCTCTATTGGCAAGAGGGACCTGAGCATAGTGACGCACGAATCCGGTCATCCGATCCCAGGCCTGCAGCTCAGATCGTTGTGCGTCGGATCGACCGCTGGTTTCGTCGTTCGAGTTTGGCCACTCGAAATTACCTGTGGCGAACGCGGAGGGCTGCTTGGTTCCTGAGCACGAGACTCATCGAGGCGTGGCGCAAGGGAGGGAGACGGTCAGCTCCTGGCAATCCCTGGCCGTTGTTCTCATGCTGACCGCCGTCGTTGCTGGATGTGGTGCCTCGGCGCGGAATTCCCCAACCGGCGGATCAGTTGCACCCTCGGCGGCAACGTCTGCGAGTGCATTGCCCGTCGCCAGTGCCGTCACGGGCGTCGGCGAACAGCTGGCCGCCGACCTCGACGTCATCGATCATGCGGTCCGAACCCGGCATCCTGCGCCGTTCCTCAATACGACCGAGGCCAAGTGGAACGCCAGGATCACAGAGCTCCGAGCTTCGCTGCCGAATGCGTCGCCCGACCAGGCGCTGGTCCAGATAACGAGCCTCATCGGGCTACTCGACACCCACTCATACCTCGTGGGTCCATCGGGCAATTCCTTCCCCATCGCCACGTACCGGTTCGCCGATGGGTTGTTTGTGACGCGCGCCGTCGACCCGGCGCTCCTGGGCTTTCGGATCGACGCCATCGACGGCACTCCGATCGCCACGGTCGAGGCCAGGCTCCGACCGCTGATCGCCGCCGACAACGAAAGCGGCAAGCTCGATGCGCTCGGGGTCTCCGGGGTCGACCCGGAAGCCGAGCGGCGGACAGGATCGCCCAACGAGCTTCATGGGCTCGGGATCATCAGCGATCCAACATCCGCGGCCTTCACCCTCACCGGTCCCGACGGGTCGCGGAGGATCGTGACTCTCGCCGCGGTTCCCGGCGGTCCCTTGAATGACGAGCTCCGCGTCTCCGGCGGCCTTCTCGGCGACAAGCCCGACGCCGTGGCCCGGCGTGACCTTGTGGTCTGGACGCGCCTCGACCCGAAGCACAAGGCGTTCATCTTCAGCGTCAACGACATGCACGAGGACGGCGTCCCGGACGCAATCGGTGCCATGCAACAGGCACTTACGGATGGGTCAGCGACCCGGGTGATACTCGACCTGCGGTACGCCCGCGGCGGAAGCACGAGCGCGATGGACGGCCTCCTCGCCGCACTGGCGGCGAATCGCGAGATCAATCGTCCTGGCGGGCTCGTGGTCCTGATCGGCCGCGAGGACGTCTCGGCCTCAACGGCATTCATCGCCGAACTCGACAGGCAGACGATGGCTGTCTTTGTCGGCGAACCCACCCCGGCCCGCGCGGACAACGGTCTGGACCCGCAAACGATCGCCCTGCCCGCTTCCGGGTGGGCTCTGGTCATCCCGACCTACCGGCTTGGGACCGGCGATCCCCGAACGGAGATCGCACCGGAAATCGCGGTGCCTCTCAAAGCAGCCGAGTTCTTTGCCGGCCGGGATCCGGCCCTCGATGCCGCGCTCGCATACCGCCCGTAACGACGGTTAAGTTACGCGACCGTCGAAACACGGTGCGAACCGGGCTGCGCTCAGTTGTCGGGCGTCGATAGCACGCCCCACGCGAAGTGGTTCAGGTGGACGTCCGGCACTGAAACGAGCACCGTCTTGTTCGAGCCATCGGCGTCCATGAGGCAAAGCTGCTCGTCGCAACCGAAGACGATCCTCCGCCCGTCAGGCGAGTAGGCCGGCTTGAAGGTCACATGTCCAGGTGTGCCGGCCACGACATCTGGCTCCGATGCCGGGTCGTCCACGGGCATTCGCTCGATCTGCTCGGTGTGTTGGCCGTCCGCGTCGCTGAGCGTGTTGTAGATGACCGAACGCCCATCCTTGCTCCAGTCGGGATGCTCCAGTTCCTGCAGGTTGGCGCTGATCAGGCTGCGCTCCCGACCCGTCGCAAGATCGCGGATCCAAGGTTCCGAGACGCCTTTGGTGAAGTCGCCGCGGAGAAAGACGATCTGGGAGCCGTCGGGCGAGAAGCGGGGCTCGGCGTCGAAGGCGTCCGGGGCGCCGAACAACTGCGCATGCGAGCCGTCGACATCGATGCGCCACAGATCGGTGTTGTACCCGTACGCCAGCCATGAGCCATCGGGTGCCCAGTCGGGGTTCCCGAACTTCTCGGTCTCCTCGCTCCGAGCGTACGAGGTCAGGATTCGCAGGTTCGTGCCGTCTGCGGCGCTCGTGGCCAACTGCCATGAGCCGTCGCTCATCTCGATCCCGAACGCGAGCATGCTGCCGTCTCGGGAGAAGCGTGGTCGCGAGACGTGGCAGTCGAGCAGCTGGACCAGATCCGAACCGTCAGGGTCGACGGCGAACAACGGCGCGAGGATCTGCCCGCCGAGGTCGTCGCTTCCGGTGATCTGCCCGAAGACGATGCGGCCCGAGGGATCGGGGACGCCGTCCTTCGGGTCCTTGGCATGGGTTACCCATCTAGGCGCCTCGCGGTTCTCGCACATCGGGGCCGGCGGCGCAGAGGCTGTGGGCGACGCCGAGACGGAAGGCACTGATGCCACTGCAACCGCTGATGGCGATGGCGAACCGGCAACGCCCGGTGAAGCGTTCAGGCTTGTGCCCCCACACGCGCTCACGAGGATGGCGATGGCCATCGGCACGGCCGTCGGACGCCGATGTGGGCTGCGCATGTCAATGCCTTTCACGCTGGCGGCTCAGGTCATGATTGCCAAGCCCCGATCGCGCTGATCCTGGCCGGCAGTTTGCCATGCGGCCCGCATGCGAACACGGCTGAAACAGTTCTCACGAGGAAGCGCGAGCCGACTGGCCGAGGTCCGATCCTGTCCGGCGATGGTCACCACGATCACTCGGCTGGTTCGAGCGCCCATCGGAGAGGTCTTCGCCTTCTTCGATGACCCCGCGAACACGCTGGAGTTCAACCCGCACGCAGAGCGATTCCACGTCATCAACCCACAGCCGGACGGTCGTCGGACGTACGACGTCGCCATGCACTCGGACACCGACGAGTTGGATGCAGACCGTGGAACAAGTCCTGCGCGAACCACCGACCAGGCTCGTCACGCGCGGCCGCTCCTGGACCACCGATCGCCGTTCATGGCTGCTGACCATCACCACAGACCGGCGCTTCTCGGTCGAGGGCGATGGCACGCGCATCGACGTCACGATCGAGTCGCGGCTCGACCAGCCGCTTCGTCGGCCGCTGCAGGCGGTCAGGAACTGGCTCTGGCGTGGCGCTGCGCAACAGGAGTTCGAGCACCAGCTGACCCTCATCGCCAAGCGTCTCGAGGCCGCGCACCGGGCCTGAGTCGTGGGTCTCTAGCGGGCGTAGGTCACGGCACCGACCCAGATGCCGAGTAGGGGACCGTCATCGCGCATGGTCATCCCGGCCGCGACCACGGTTGATCCGTGCAGGGCCAGGATCGACGCCAAGTCCCCGCCTGCCGAGGGGCCGGGGAATGGCATCCAGTCCCAGCCGTTGGCCGACTGCTTTGAGGCGCTCCCAGCCAGCACCCCCGCAGG
>JACDAH010000516.1 GCA_013695505.1 Chloroflexota bacterium
ACGCCGGCGGTGCCCGAGGCGCCGGTGACGCCGGCGGTGCCCGAGGCCCCGGTGACGCCGGCGATGCCGACCGCGGTCGAGATCGTCGGTCGCGGACTCGATCTCAATCTCGCGGCGTCGGGCGCGATTCGACGCGCATCTCTGTACGCCGGAGCGATGTACCTCGTCCTCCTCGGGCCGGCAGCCCTGATCGTCGGCCTCGTCCTCGCGCGCTACGGCGTCAACGTCTTCGATGGCCTGACGCCGGGCCCGCTGGGTGGATTGGCCGTGAATCTCGGACCGGCGCCCGGCGCCCTCGTGATCGGCGCACTCGCGACGGCAGTGATCACCCTTGACCTCCAGATCGTGGCGATCGCGCTGATCGATACGCAGCGATCGGGCGGTCGCCCAGCGCTCCGGCCGGCCCTCGGTTCCGCGCGGCGTTCGTTCTGGCGGCTCCTCGGCGCCGGCATCCTGAGCGGACTGATCCTGCTGGTCGTCGACGCGCTGGTCGGGAATGTGATCGGGACCGCGAACTCGCGTTACTCGGAGGTGAAGTTCGCGGCGCGGACAATCGTGAGCGTCATCGTCGCCACCCCGTTCGCCTACGTCGGAAGCGCGGTCGTGATCGGCCGGGCGGGCCCGATCGCGGCGCTCCGTTGGTCGATCCGGCTGGCGCGCAGGCGTTGGCGTTTGGCGTTCGTCGTCGGGTTGGTCAACACGGCAACGGGTCTGCTGGCCGCGTTCGCCATCGGCGCCGGCGCCGACATCCTCGGCCGGCTGGCGATCGCGCTTGGTCTCGACACGGCGAGCGGTGCCGTTCAGGTGGCCGCGCTTGGGGCGATTGTCGCAATCGGAATCGCAGCCATCGGCTCGCTGACGTTGACGATCGCCGCCCTGTCCGTCGGACCCCAGGTCGTCGCGTACCTCGATCTCGGCGGTCCGCGGGTATCGGACCCGGTCCTGGACGTCCGACCGCCTGTACCGGGATCCTGGAATCCGCCCCCGGACGTCGTCCGGCCCGTGCCGCTCGTCACGCTCGGGATGTGGATTGTCATCGCGCTCCTCGCCCTCATCGTGGCGGCCGCTGTCGCTCAGTTCGCCTGACCGTCCATTGCGCGGCGCGCGTGCCCCGGCGCGAGCTGCGGTTGGCTCTCAGACGCCGAGCTCGTGGAGGCGGTCGTCGTCGATCCCGAGGTGATGGGCGAGCTCGTGGATGACGGTGATCCGGACCTCGTCGGCGAGCTCGGCCGGATCGACGAAATCTTCCTCGAGGGGAAGCCGGAACAGCGTGATCCGGTTCGGCGTCGCTGACCAGTCGGCGCCGTACTCGGTCCGAGGCACGCCTTCGTAGAGGCCGTACAGCATCTCGTCCTCGCCGAGCTGGTTGTCCCGTCGCTGGGCGGCGGTCGGTTCGTCCTCGATGACGATCGCGACCTCGGCCAGAGCCTCGCGGAACGGATCCGGGATCCCGGCCAGGGCACGATCGACGAGCCGCTCGAAGGGCGCGTGGCTGCCCGCGGGACGGCGAGGAGCGCTGCGAGCACCGCGGCGGCGTTTTGGCATCTCGACCTATCGTAGCGGCGTGCCCGACCCATCCAGGACCGAACCGGACGTCGACCCACCCGGCTTCGTCGTCGTCGTCGAGCCGGGCGATCGGATCCACTTCCTCGATTGGGGCGGCGCCGGCGAGCCGGGAGTCGTCCTCATCCACGGCCTGTCGGCCAGCGGCTGGATCTGGGCGCCCGTCGCGCGGCGGCTGATCGGCGCTCGTCGGACGGTCGGGCTCGACCTTCGCGGCCATGGCCTTTCCGATGCGCCGACCGACAGCGGTGCCTACGATCTCGACGTCCTGGCGGAGGATGTGGTCGCCGTCGCCGAAGGCTCAGGCCTGCTCGACGACCAGCCTGCGGTTGCGCTCGTGGGGCACGGGTTCGGGGCGATCGTCGCCGCTGCCGCCGCCGCGGTCCTCGGCGAACGCTGCGCTCGGCTGGTTCTCGTCGATGGCGGCCTGGACCACCTGCCGAGCGCGACCGGCCTCGACGTCGACGAGTTCCTGCGTGGGCTCGACGAGCCGCCCGAGGTGACGCGCTCGATGGGCGCATATCTCGCCGACCGGCGCGACTGGGATCCAGCGTCATGGGACACCGACCAGGAGCGGGCGATGCGTGCCGCGGTCGTGGAGACCCCGGCGGGGAGGCTGGTGTCGGCGACTCGGCCGCATGCCCTCGAAGCCTCGGTCCGGACGATGTTCGGCTACCGGCCAGACGAGACCCTCGCCGCCGTCCGTGCGCCGATCGTCGCGATCCGCCGGGTCACGCCCGGCGATGAGGCTGCGGTCGCGGCCGGCGATGCGCTGGCGGTGCGGCTACCCGAACCGGTCGGCGGTCTGACGATCGTCGATGTCGCGGCGCCCGGCCACAACCTGCTCCGCTATCGCCCCGACGACGTGACGGCAGCGATCCTCGGTCGCTAGGCTACGAAGCGGGTCGGTCGACCCACATCGAGGAGGACGCCGCGTGCGCGTGGTCTACAGCCCGGCCCATCTCGCCCATGACGTCGCGACCGAGACCGTGATGGGCGCCGTCATCCCGGCGAATGAGGTCGCGGAGCGAGCCGAGCGGATCCGCGAGGCGCTCGAGGCCGACCGCGGGTTCACCATCGAGGCCCCGACCGAGCACGGCGTCGATCCCATCCTGGCCGTCCACGACCCTGGCCTGGTCAGGTTCGTCGAGGAGGCCTGGCGCGAGGCGCGCGCCCAGTCGATCCATCGCCCGAACCTGGTGGCCGACACCTATCCGACCTTCCGGATGTTCGAGGGGATGAGCGCGGAGTTTCTGGCCTCGCGACCCGAGACGCGCAACGCTGCCGGCCGGGCCGGGTGGTGGGGCCTCGACACGGCCAACCCGCTCGTCGCGGGGACGGCCGGCGCCGCGCGGGCCGCCGTCGATGTCGCGTTGACGACTGCGGATCTCGTGCTCGGCGGGGAGCGCGCGGCCTACGGGCTGTGCCGCCCGCCCGGTCATCATGCCGCGCGCTCGATGGCCGGCGGCTACTGCTTCTTCAACAACGCGGCGATCGCGGCCGAGGCGCTGACGCGGGCGACCGGCGAGCGGGTCGCGATCCTCGACGTCGACTACCACCACGGCAACGGCACGCAACAGATCTTCTGGCGCCGCCGCGACGTCCTGTACGTCTCGCTCCACGCCGATCCCGAGCGGCAGTACCCGTTCTTCCTCGGCCGGGCCGACGAGATCGGGGAAGGGGAGGGGAGCGGCGCCAACCTGAACATTCCGCTGTCGGCCGGCACGGACGACGAGGCGTACCTCGCGGCGCTCGATCGTGGGCTGGCGGCCATCGCCGAGACGCCAGGCGAGGCGATCGTCGTCTCGCTCGGGTTCGACACGTACGGCCACGATCCGATCGGTGACTTCGCTCTGACGACCGCGGTCTATCGTGAATGCGGCCGCCGGACGGCCGCGCTGGGACGACGGCTCGTGATCCTCCAGGAGGGCGGCTACCACCGGCCGTCGCTCGGGGCGAACGCCCGGGCGTGGCTGCGCGGCGCCGAAGGCCGGCCGCACGATCCACTGCCGGCCGCCGGGTTCGGGACGAACGGGTCGGCTCGCTGAGGG
>JACDAH010000530.1 GCA_013695505.1 Chloroflexota bacterium
TTTCAGTTCCGGGACGCGGATGGTTGGGACGGCGTCGTTGAGTGCGAAGTGACCGAGGTTGAGGAGCAGCACCGGCTCTCCTACTCCTGGGTCAGTGGCGGGGTCGGCGACCAGCAGCACTCGACGACCGTCACCTGGACGAAGGCACCATGTGGCCGACCACCTACGCCTTGAAGGGATTGACCGCGGCGGACGAGGCGATGATCCGCGAGCTCGTGAAGCACGCGACCAGCTGAACACCGAGGTTCCGGAGTCACTGGCAGGATGAGCTTGACCACGACGAGGGATACGAAGTCGCCTGAGCGGCACGTTGCCGACAGCCACGATCTGATCCGTGTGCAGGGCGCGCGTGTGAACAATCTCAAGGATGTCAACCTCGACATCCCGAAGCGGCGGCTGACGGTGTTCACCGGCGTCTCCGGCTCAGGCAAGAGCTCGCTCGTGTTCGGCACGATCGCCGCCGAGTCGCAGCGGATGATCAACGAGACCTACAGCGCGTTCGTCCAGGGCTTCATGCCAACGCTCGCCCGACCGGACGTCGATGTCCTCGACGGGCTGACGACCGCGATCATCGTGGACCAGGAGCGGATGGGCGCCAACGTCCGCTCGACCGTCGGAACGGCGACCGACGCGAGCGCGATGCTGCGCGTGCTGTTCAGTCGCCTCGGCGACCCGTTCGTCGGACCACCCAACGCCTTCTCGTTCAATATCCCGACCAGCCAGGTCAGCGGTGTCCGGCGCAACGATCTCGGCGAGCGGACCGTCGTTCGGAACGAGGTGTACCTGGGCGGCATGTGCCCGCGCTGCGAGGGCATGGGGCATGTCTCCGATATCGACCTCAGCCAGCTCTTCGACGACTCGAAGTCGATCGCCGAGGGGGCGATCACGATCCCCGGCTACAAGGTGGACAGCTGGTGGACCGTCGGGATCTTCATTGCCTCAGGGTTCATCGACCCCGACAAGCCGATTCGCGAGTACACCAGGAAGGAGCTCGACGACTTCCTCTACAAGGAGCCGACCAAGGTCAAGGTGAACGGCGTCAACCTGACCTACGAGGGATTGGTCCCCAAGATCCAGAAATCGTTCTTGTCGAAGGACGTCGACGCACTCCAGCCGCACATCCGGGCGTTCGTCGAGCGGGCGGTGACCTTCGCGACCTGCCCCGACTGCGGTGGCACGCGGCTCAACGAGGCGGCGCTCGGCTCGCGGATCAACGGGGCGAACATCGCCGAGGTCTGCGCGATGCAGATCAACGACCTCGCCGAGTGGCTTCGGGGCGTGGAGGCCAAGTCAGTGGCTCCGCTCATCGCGGGCCTCCAGCACACGCTCGACTCATTCGTCGAGATCGGGCTGGGCTATCTGTCGCTCGATCGACCCTCCGGCACGCTGTCCGGCGGCGAGTCGCAACGCATCCGGATGATCCGGCACCTCGGCTCGTCGCTGACGGACGTGACCTACGTCTTCGACGAGCCCACCATCGGGCTGCACCCGCATGACATCGCCCGGATGAACGGGCTGCTCCTGCGGTTGCGCGACAAGGGCAATACGGTGCTCGTCGTCGAGCACAAGCCGGAGGTGATCGGGATCGCCGACCATGTCGTCGACCTTGGGCCCGGGGCCGGCACCGGCGGTGGCGAGATCGTGTTCGAGGGCACGATCGAGGAGCTGCGCTCCAGCGACACGCTCACGGGGCGCCATCTCGACGCCCGCTCGGTCCTGAAGCCGACCGTGCGCGCCGCCTCGGGATCCCTTGCCGTGCGCGATGCCACGACCAACAATCTCCGGGGCGTCGATGTCGACATCCCCCTCGGTGTGCTCGTGGTCCTGACGGGGGTCGCCGGGTCGGGCAAGAGTTCACTCATCGATGGTTCGGTCGCCGGTCGGGACGGCGTCGTCGTGATCGACCAGGGCGCGATCCGTGGGTCGCGACGAAGCAATGCCGCGACATTCACCGGCCTGCTCGACCCGATCCGTACGGCGTTCGCGAAAGCCAACGGCGTCAAGGCCGCGCTGTTCAGTGCGAACTCGGAGGGCGCCTGCCCGACCTGTAACGGGGCCGGCGTCATCTACACGGAGCTCGGGTTCATGGACACGGTCGCGACCACGTGCGAGGACTGCGAGGGCAAGCGGTTTCAGGCGGCGGTGCTGGAGTACAAGCTCGGCGGCCGCGACATCAGCGAGGTGCTCGGGATGTCGGTCACGGAGGCCGAGACGTTCCTGGGCGGCGGGCCGGCGCGGACGCCCGCGGCCAATGCCATCCTGCGGCGTCTGGCCGATGTCGGCCTCGGTTATCTGCGGCTCGGCCAACCGCTCCCGACCCTGTCGGGGGGTGAGCGCCAGCGGCTCAAGCTCGCCACCCACCTGGGCGAGAAGGGCGGCATCCTGGTCCTCGATGAGCCGACCAGCGGCCTCCACCTCGCGGACGTCCGGCACCTGCTCAGCCTGCTCGACCGCATCGTCGATGCCGGCAAGTCGGTCATCGTCATCGAGCACCACCAGGCCGTCATGGCCCATGCCGACTGGATCATCGACCTCGGTCCGGGGGCCGGTCGCGATGGCGGCCGGATCGTCTTCGAGGGCGCCCCCGCCGACCTCGTCGCGGCGCGCTCCACCCTCACCGGCGAGCATCTCGCCGCCTACCTGGACCCCTGACCGAGCCACCGCACGGCGTGCACGACGGTGATTCCTGGATCCGACCGCCCCTCGACGTCCATCCCGGACCCGCCGCGCCGAGACCGCTCATGCGTCGAACAGTGGCCGCACGATCTGGGTCGCCACGACCATCACCAGGTAGGCGATCGGCACGGACGCGAAGAAGCCAAGGGCGGCACTCCAGGCGCTTCGGCGAGGCCTGGCGGTCGGCCCGCCGGCCCCCGTCGGCCGCGGCACGACGAGGTACGTGATGAGCGTCCCGCTCAGCAACACGATCCCGATGTACCACGCGATGGCCAGGACCCGCAGGTCCCCCCCAGCGAGCGACGCCCCACGCGACAGCGCCACGTCGTAGGCCAGGTACGCGAGGGCCAGGACGATCGCCACGATC
>JACDAH010000532.1 GCA_013695505.1 Chloroflexota bacterium
TGGCGCGATCGCGACGGGCCGCGCCCGCGGCGGGCTGCTCCTCCGCGACCTCGCCCGCGGCCGGACGCTCGCTGGCCCCGCCGCCCGAGAGCAGCTCGGCGACCACAACCGGCATCCCGAGCGACCACCAGGCGACGCCGCGGATCGCGTACGTCCCGATGGCCGCAAACAGGCCCACAGCCACCAGCGCCGGCCACGGAACGACCGCCCGGCGACGAGCGATGAGCACGAAGACGAGCGCCGCGGACGCGAAGAAGAGAATGCCGTCCACCGAGCGGAGCGACGTCGGCTGCCACTCCGTGATTCGGGATGTGACGAACGTATTCGTCGTGAGCCCGATCGCATAGCGCCAGACCTCGAGCCCGAACGGGTTCACGAGCGCTGCGACGAGCGCCACCACGGCAACGGCCAACGTCCGCCGCGCGCCTGGGCTCCGGCGGTCGAGATCCTCGAGCCAGGCAAGCCCGATCAGCACCGGCCCCAGGAAGAACGAGCCATGGACGTTCGCCCAGGCGATGACGACGATCGGCGCGAGCCACAGCCGGCCCGGATGGGCCCCCCGGTCGGCGAGGAGGAAGACGAGGATTCCGAACAAGGCCATCCCGACAAGCTGCGGGCGGAGGGCGAGGGCAGCGGCCGACACGATGAACGCCGCGATCGCCAGCAACGCGGCCCGACGCATGTCGAGGCCGCGAGCCCGGCAGGCCAGGAGCAGGCACAGGAACGTCGTGGCCACGAGAACCGAACGGAGGAGCGCGAGCCCCGTCCAGCCGGCGACCTGGTAGACCCAGGCGAACACCGCCTGGGCGCCCCACTGGGCGTCGTGCCACGAGCTTCCCGCGGCCGTGAACGTCCACGTATCGAGGGTCGGGATCCGGCCCGTGCCGAGGATGTCGGCGCCCGCGCGCAGGTGGTAGGCCAGATCGACCGCGGACAGGCCGGCAATCAGCGTCCCCAGGACTGGCAGCGCGATCGCGAGCGTCGCCCACAGGCTGGGCAGGGTCATCCGCGGCACAGTCACCGCTGGATGCTAGCCCGGGGCGGTGCGTGTCTGCACCGCGACGATGGTCCTATCGACTTCGCGAACCACCGCTTTGGTGGCTCGCGCCGAACCCGGGCCGCATGGTTTGATGGTCCAATGCAGATCACGGCCGCAATGGCGGCCTCGGATTCGACGCCTCGCACGATCGAGTACCGCCCAGATCTGGACGGCCTCCGCGCAGTCGCCGTCGGCTTGGTCCTGCTGGCCCATGCCCGCTGGCCCATCGTGGTGAACGGCGGCGACGCTGGAGTCACCGCCTTCTTCGTCCTGTCCGGCTTCCTGATCACGACCATCCTCGTCGGGCAGCAGGAGCGGACGGGTCGCATCGATGTCGTCTCCTTCTACCGGCGCCGCGTCATCCGGCTCGCTCCAGCCCTGATCGGCGTGCTGGTCTTCACCTTGGTGATCGGTCTCGCTCTCGGGCTCCCAAGCCAGTGGCCGCTCGGCATCGTCTCGTGCCTTGCGTACGTCTCGAACTGGACCGAGGTGGCCGGGATCAACATCGACCCGCTCGGGCACACCTGGTCCCTGGCGATCGAGGAGCAGTTCTATCTCGTCTGGCCGGCAGTTCTCATCCTGATGCGCGGAAGAGTCGTGCCCGTCGCCATTGCCGGGATCGTCGTCATGACGCTCGTCCGCGTGATCAGCACCGGAAACGTCGAGTACTTCTCGACCTTCACCCGCGCGGATGCGGTGCTCGTTGGCTGTGTCGTCGCCTTCGTCCGGCCGCGCTGGCCCACGATCGTCGGATTGATCGGCCTCGCCGTCCTCGTCGTCCTGACGCCATTGATCCCCGACCACGACATCGCCCTGCCGTTTGCGATGGCGTCGAGCGTGGCGATCATCGGCAGCCGGGTGCCGCAGCTCGGGTTCCTGGCAGCGGCGGGACGACGTGCCTACAGCCTGTATCTCTGGAACTGGCCGATGACCTTGCTCTTCGGAGCGGGCGGAATCATCGCAGTCGGGATGACGATCGCCATGGGCGAGCTCTCGTACCGCCTGCTGGAGGCGCCCGTCATGCGCCGCGGCAGCCGGCGCGTCGCCCAGGCCATGCAGCCCTCGCTCGCCCCTGGACCGTCGTGACCTGGCGGGCCGTCGCGACGCTGCTCCTCGCCACGGGCATCCTTGCCGGCTGCGCGTCGTTCGGCGTCGGCCGCGATCCAGGCAGCGGCGCCAACGTCCCTGCGGGGCCTTCCGCGAGCGCGCTGCCGGCCCAGGCCGGGTGTCGTGATGCCAACAATCCCGCCGCGCTGTGCATCGTGGTCCTCGGCGACAGCATCGCCGCTGGAGCCCCGCTCAACGATGACCGACGCTGGTGGGTCCGCCTGCGGAAGCAACTTGCCAACGCGATGCCCGACCGCGATGTCGTGGTCGACAACTGGGCGGTCTCCGGCAGCCGAATCGACGTCCTGGAGGCCGCCTCGCGGCTGCAGCCCGGGCTTCGGTCGTACCACCTGGCGATCGTCATCGAAGGGGTGAACGACGAGGGCCTCCTGCCTGTGACTGAATGGCAACCGCGTTACGAGTCGGCGATCGCGGCGATGGAGTCGCAGGGTCTCACCGTCATCGTCACCACGCCGCCGCCGAGCCTCGAAGGCGGCACGTTCCGCACTCGCTACGATTCCGCAGCCGATCTGATCCGGGGAGTGGCGAGCCGTGGCCGTCCGCTGCTGGACGTCGCGGCGCGCTGGCACCAGGATGGCCCGGCGATTGCCTCGAGCTACTACTTCGACCTGATCCATCAGGCGGACGCCGGGCAGCAACAGATGGCGGATCTGGCCGAGCAGGTCGTCCTCGGCGTCGTCCGGAACTAGGCGAAGCTCTAGCTGGCGGCGGCCTCGGCGAGGCGCACCGCGCGGGCGCCCTCGTCGTAGATGCCCTCGATCGCCTTGACCATCAGCTCGATGCAGAACCGTTCATGGACGAGGTCGTGGCCGGCCTTGGCGATCGTCCGGGCGAATGCCCGGTCCTTGAGTAGCCGGACGATGGCCGCGGCGAGCGCGACCGGGTTGTCGTGCTCGACGAGAAGGCCGGTCACGCCGTCCTCGATCATCTCCGGGATGCCGCCGACGTCCGACGCGACGACCGGACGGGACATCGCCATCGCCTCGAGGATCGACAGGCCCTGGGCCTCGCGCCACGACGGCAGGACTGCGACGTCGAGGCCGGCCGTGACGGCCGGGATGTCGTCGCGGCGGCCGGCGAACACGACCCGATGGGCGACCTTATGGGCCGCCGCCCATTGCTCGAGGAAGTCGCGCCGCGAGCCCTCGCCGACGATCAGGAGGTAGGCATCCGGAACCTCGCGGAGCACGTGCGGCCAGGCCTCGATCAGCGTCTGGTGGCCCTTCTCCGGCTCGAGCCGAGCCACCACGCCGACGATCCGCGAGCCCGACTCCATCCCATACTCGTCCCGGAGCGTGCTGCACGGCCCCTGGTCGTCGTAGCGCTGGAGATCGACGCCGTTGTAGATCAGGCGGACGGGTGCCGCGGTCCGGTGCTCGTCGGCGATCTTGCGCTCGATCGACTTCGAGACGGCGATCAGCTGATCCATCTCAGCCGTCAGGTGTCGCAGCAGGTCGCGGTCCTCGTGGGAGCGCACCCGCGACGAGTGCACCGTCGAAACGACGTAAGGCGCGCGATGGCCGCTCTCGCGGAGGGCCAGCACGGCTCGCGTCCCGACGACGTCGGCCCGGTACATGTGGGTATGGATGACGTCCGGACGGACCTCGGCGAGATGGGCCGCCAGCTGCCGGACGGCCTCTGCGTCGTCCGGCGTCTCGACGACGGTGACGTCGAAGCCGTGGCGCTGGAGCTTGCGTACCGCGCTGCCGGCCGAGAGCGACACGACGGAGGCGTCGTAGTACGTCGTGTCGAGCCGGGTCATCAGCCCGAAGACGTGTTCCTGGGCGCCGCCGCTCGTGCCGGTGGCGAGGATCTCGATGACCCGGACACGCTTGGGGCCGGGCAGCGGGAAGTGCTCGAGCGGGACGAGGCACGGGTCCCAGGAAGGCGGTCCGGCCGCCGCCGGATTCTTCCCGCTCGGGATCGAGGTGGTCATCCTCCGCGCGCCTCGTCGCGGCGCACCAGAAGCCGCTGGATCGGCTCGTCGACCGCGCCCCACTCGTACTTGTAGGGCTCGTTGCCGCGCAGGAAATCGAACGTCCGCATCTGGTGCTCGGCCGCCCATCGGATCGATTCGGCGATGAAGATCACGCCCGGCGACAGGTCGCGGGCCTCGGGGTCGACGCCGGCGTTGTAGAACATCACGCGATCGCCCGCCAGGACGTGGATCCCGGCCGCGATCCGTCGCCCAGCGACGATCAGGAATGACAGGCGCACCGCCCCATCCGGACCGCTTTCCTCGAACCAGCGCCGGATGAAGACGCGCGATGCATCCCCGCCCGGGGTCGGCGGAAACAGGCCGTCGGCGCCCCATTTGCTTTGGTGGAGGTCGATGAAGGCGTCGAGATCGGCGAGGGGTTCGGTCGACGGGACGAGCTCGATCTCACCGGCCGCCTGGGCCCGCCGGATCTTGCGCCGGATCTCGTGGCGAGACTTCTTGTCGAGGGTCGAGAGGTAGTCCTCGAAGGCGATGCCGTCGGGGATCGGAACGACGGGGCAGACGTCCTCGCGCTCGAGGTTGAGCGTCCAACGATCCTGCATCTCGCGCGCGCCGAACGCCGCGGCGAGGGCCTCGGCGGTCGGGTCGCCGCAGCGCAGCCGGCGAAGGTCGACCGCGTCCCACGGCTCGGGGTGGTCCGGATCGGATGCTCCGGCGGCAAGATGGTCGACGAGCACGCCAGCGACGGCCGGTAGGTCCGCCGGGGCGCCCAGGATCGTGGCGTAGTCGGCGTGGTACGAGGCGCCGAAGAACACGGCCTTTGCGGTTGGGGCGACCGGCGTCAGGTTCGAGGCGTCGCCGTGGCGGATTCTCGACGCGGTGTCGGCGTCGCTCGGCTCGACCTCGTGGCGATGCATGAGCGGGACGATCGCGATCGGGTCGCCGGCCTCCCGCCCGCCGGCGGCGCTGCTTGAGGCGCGGACGATCAGCGTCTGGTCGTGGGCGCTCGCTCCGTACGCGTCCCACCACGCTCGCTGGAACGCCCAGCGCGAGAATGGTGTCGCCCAAGGATTGGCGCCGGCAAGGCGGTCCCAGGTGTCGCGCGGGATGTCCGAGAACGCTCGGCGCTCGACGCGCAGGGCGGCAGCTGACGCCGACGCCGTCGCCGCGGCCGCTTCGCGGGCGGGTTGGGGACCCCCGGCGTCGATCGGCCCGGGACAGGCCGGCTCCGCGTCGGGAGCGTGGGTGGTCACGAGCCGAGGATAGCACCGGGTCGCCCAGAACGATTGCGGACGCAACGGGTGAGACGCGTTCCGGCTCGTGGATTGTCTACCAGAGCGGGCGGAGGAACCGGAGGATGTCCATGAAGTCGTCGGTCATCGGCGGGACCGTCTGGTTCAGTGGCCGCCAGCCCGCCGCTGCGAAGGCGTCCAAGCCGGCCGGTGCCGACGACCCCACCGTGAGGATCGTGGCAGCGGCGCCTGCATCCGACTCGGCGCGCGACGGCTGAAAGGACCGGATCACGCCGCTCAGCTTGTTGGCGCTCAGGCCGCCGGCGACGGCCGGCGCGAGGTCGTAGTAGCGGTTGGGGATGTGAGTCACGATCAGCCCGCCTGGCTTGACCACCCGGGAATAGAGCGCGTAGGCCTCGCTCGTGAGCAGGTGCGTCGGGACCGCATCGGATGAGAATGCGTCGATGAAGATGGTGTCGAATTGACCGTCCGCCACGCCCTGGATCGACAGCCGGGCGTCGCCCAGGACGATCGTCGGCGTCGGGACCGCGCTTGACAGGAACGTGAAGAACCGTGGATCCGAAGCGACCTGGGCAACTAGCGGATCGATCTCGAAGTACGTCATCGTCCAGCCCGGCCGGAGATAGGACGTCAGCGCGCCCGCGCCGAGGCCGACGATCGCGATCGACTTCGGCCGGCCGTCGCTCGCGAGGGTCTCGAACACGTCGCCGAAAGGTCCGGGCGGCGCGTAATAGGCGGTCGGGAGCAAGGCCTTGGCCGGATCGGTCCACTGGACGCCATGGACGGTCGTGCCGTTCATCAGTGTCGTCTGCGCCGCACCGGCGGGCCGGAGGACCTCGGTGACGCCGAAGAAGCTCCGATCGCGCATGATCGCGGCCGGCTGGAGGACGAGAACCGCCAGGGCGAGGACGAGCGCCGTCGAGACGGCCAGGAATGCCGGTCTGGCGCCGACGAGCAGGATCAGACCGCCGACCAGGAGCCAGCGGACGCCCGCTTCGGCTCCGAGCGATCCGTCGCGGACGAGGAACAGCACGAGGAGGGCCGCGACCGCAAGATACGGGACGATCCGCCCGGTCGCGCCCCGGAAGAACGGCGTCAGATCGACCGGCGAACGCCGAACCGCGCGGACCACCACCGGCCGGGCTGGCTCCGTGGCGGCCACTGCGACAAGCGCCAGGACGAGCAGGATCGGTAACTCCCAGACGCCCGGGAACAGAAC
>JACDAH010000546.1 GCA_013695505.1 Chloroflexota bacterium
GCCTCGCACTCGGGGCCGATCCTCGCCATCGACCCACCAGCCTGACCCCGGATCCTGAGAAGGCCGTCAACATTCTCAGGACGCGCTCAGAACGCCCGCCGACCATCCGACGCAGCCTGCTCGACACAGACCCCCCGCGTCCAGCACGGAGTCCAGATGAACGAAGACCAGCCGCCCTTCAGCGACGAGCGCATGAGCGCGACCCGGAATCCCATTCAAGCTTCTCTCTCCGCCGACCCGGCGACCCGGCCTGCGCCCGCTGCCGGGCCGGCCGCCTTCTTCACCGGCCGCACGCCGCGCAGGATCGAGGCCGTCCGAGCCGGGATGATTGTCGGAACGGGGCTGCTCCTGGCGATCGGCGCCGCCGTCGCGATGGGCGCATCGCCCGCACCCTCTGGATCGAGCGGGACCGACCTGGGACGGACCATTCCCCGCGAGGCCGACGGCACCGCCGGCGACGGCGCCGGATCGGGCGGATTCGGCCCGTTCGATGCCGAGCTCTTCGGTGACCTCGGCAAGGGCTGGGGACAGGGCGGCCGCGGCGATCGAGGCGGGCACGGCTTTGGCCGGATCTCGGTGACCGCGATCGACGGCTCGAGCCTGTCGCTTGCGACCGTCGACGGCTGGGCGCGGACGATCGACGTGACCGACACGACGATGATCACGAAGGGTGGCGCAGCGGCCAGGCTGAGCGACATCGCCGTCGGCGACAGCATCCGCTTCAACGAGACCCGGAATGCCGACGGGACCTTCACGATCAGAGCGATCGCCATCGTCCAGCCGCACGTCGCCGGCACCGTCACCGCAGTCGCCCCCGACACGATCACGCTCACGCTTCACGACGGAACGTCGCAGACGATCAAGACGAACGGGTCCACGACGTATCACGTCGAGCGCGCCGACGGGGAGCGGACCGACGTAGCGGCCGGCTCGACGATCGTGGCGACCGGCGCCAGAGCCGCCGACGGCAGCCTCACCGCGACCTCGGTCTGGGTCCGCCTTCCTCATGCAGGTGGCACGGTCAGCGCCACCAGCACCGACACGATCACGATCACCAAGCGCGACGGCACGACGCTGACGGCCCACGTCGGGACCGGCACCACGTACCGCATCCCGGGCGTCGCGAACCCGACGCTCTCGGACGTCAAGGCGGGAATGGAGATCGTCGTCGAGGGCTCTCAGCGCGCCGACGGCTCGCTCGACGCCACGGCTGTCGCCGCGGGGAACCTCAAGGGTCGTGGCCACCACGACGGCCCGCCCGGACTCGACCCGAACCACGGGCCGGCGCCTGATGCGTCGGGAGGCACGACCGGCTGACGTTCTCTTCGGGTTGCCGGGACGCGCGGGGCCGAATTGGTCCCGCGCGTTGTTCGTGTCCGGGCACCGTTCTTTTAAGGACGTTCTCACCAACGCGCGCTTCCATGGGCCATGACACGAATCGAATGCCCAAGACCGGAGCCCCGCGATGCACCCCATGGATCCGCACCCGTCAGCCGACCACCCTGTCGACGCCGCCTCGCCCAGCACCCCGAGTGGCACATCGCGCGGTCCATCGCGCGGTGTCTCACGGGGTCGGCGGGCCGCGGGGACGGTCTTCGGGGCGGCGCTGCTGTCGGCGGTCCTCGCCTCCGGTTCGACCTTTGCGATCGTCAGCCTCGTCCATCCCGGATCGACCTCCCCGGCCGCGGCTCCCACGCCGTACGCCGACGTGACCACGACCGGTGGCACCACGACGGTCCAGCAGGAGGACATCACGGCTCTCGTCGCGGGAGCCCGCGATTCCGTCGTGACGCTGACGTCCGAGATCGCGACGGGCGGCCGCGGCGGGCAGTTCGGCTCCGGTCCCGCGACCGGGGTGGGCACCGGGATCATCCTGACCGCCGACGGCTACGCGCTGACGAACCGTCACGTGGTCGACGGCTCACAGTCGCTCACGGCCTCGCTCGCCGACGGCTCGACCTATCCTGCGACCGTCGTGACGGTGTCCGCTACGCGCGATCTGGCGCTGGTCAAGATCGACGCGGCGGGGTTGGTGCCCGCGAAGATCGGCGACTCCGGCTCGATCGCCGTCGGCCAGACCGCGATTGCGATCGGTAGCCCGCTCGGCACCTACACGGAGACCGTCACCAAGGGCATCATCTCGGCCCTCGATCGCACGATCACGGTCCAGGACGAACAGACCGGGCGACCGGTCAAGCTCACCGGGCTGATCCAGACCGACGCGGCGATCAACCCGGGAAACAGCGGCGGCCCGCTCTACAACGGCGCGGGAGAGGTGGTCGGCGTGAACACGGCCACGGCGGCCAGTGCCGAAGGGCTCGGGTTCGCTATCCCGATCCAGGAGGCGACCAGCCTGATCGCCCAGGCCCGGGCGGCGGCCGTCGCCTGAGGGCAAAACCGCCAGGCGGGCCGCGGAGCTTGTCGCGCCCGACTGAACCCGGCGTCGCCTACCATCGGACGATGGCGATCAAGCTCGGGATCATCGTCACCACCGGCGAGCCGCCGGTGGTCGCGGACCTGGCAGCGCTCGCCGAGGACCGCGGCTGGGACGGCGTGTTCACCTGGGACGGCGTCGCGATCGGGTCGATGGACACCTACGACCCGTGGGTCACGCTGGCCGCGATGGCCATGCGGACGGAGCGGGTCCGGCTAGGCGCGATCGTCACTCCGCCGTCGCGGCGCCGGCCGTGGAAGCTCGCCCGAGAGACGATGACGCTCGACCGCCTCTCCAACGGCCGTCTCGTCGTGCCGGTCGGACTCGGCGCGCTTGATGATCGCGCCTTCGGCGGCGTCGGCGAGCCGACCGAGGCACGGATCCGGGCCGAGATGCTCGACGAGAGCCTCGAGATCCTGGCCGGGCTGTGGTCGGGCGAGCCATTCGGCTTCGATGGCCGCCACTACCGCTTCGATTCGATGACCTTCCGGCCGACGCCGGTTCAGCAGCCGCGCGTCCCGATCTGGGTCGTCGGAGCGTGGCCGCACGAGAAGTCGCTCCGGCGGACGCTGGCCTGGGACGGGATCTACGCCCAGGTGTCCGGCGCCCCGGAGCTGGGCCTGGTCGTCGAGTGGGCCGAGCGCGCTTGGCCGGCCGCGATCCGCGACCGGCCGTGGGACGTCGTCGCGGAGGGCCGGACCCCGGCCGACGATCCGGCCGGAGCGATCGCCACCGTCGCCGAATACGAGGCCGCAGGCGCGTCGTGGTGGATCGAGTCCGACTGGGAGAAGGGCACGGTCGAGACGATCCGGGAGCGGATCGTGGCCGGGCCACCTCGACCAGGTGGCGGATGACGCCTCGGCCGTCCGCGGGAGCATCCGTCGCCGTGTACGCTCGCGCCCGATGAGCACCTGTCCGCACCTGTGGGAGTCACGCGACGTCGCCCCGGTCAGCCTGGGCTGCGCCGAGTGCGTCGCGCTCGGCGACACGTGGGTCCATCTCCGGGTCTGCCTGACATGCGGCAACGTCGGCTGCTGCGACCAGAGCGTCAACAAGCACGCGTCGGCTCATTTCGCCGCGACCGGCCATCCCGTTGCCCGCTCGATCCAGCCCGGCGAGTCGTGGCGCTGGTGCTACGCGGACGAGGTCCTCGACGACCCGGACGAGCTGGAGATGGAGGGCGCCGACCTCGGCTGAGGCCGACGACCCGCGGCGTCTCTCGAGACCGGTGGCGCCCCCGGCAGGGTTCGAACCTGCGACCCGCGAGTTAGAAGCTCGCTGCTCTGTCCACTGAGCTACGGGGGCGTGGGCCCCAGTCTAGATTCTGTTGGCCGGACAGCAAGCCGCCATTGGGCATCATCGTCGACCGCGCTCGCCGACCTCCGTCGCGACGTCGCCGATGACCTTCGCCACCTCGGCCGGCTTCGACCACATCGGCCAATGGCTGGTCGGCAGATCGACCCAGGCGAGGCTCCGGAGCTCCGGGATGCCGGCGAGGAACGCCCACTCAGGATGCTCCTTCGCGTATGTCTGATAGGCCTCGGCCGTGTAGCCCGTCGCGATGATCGTGCTCGGAATGTCCCGTCGAGCTTCGTTCGTGAACTCGTATCCCTCGCGCAGCATCGCCCCCGGAACCGGCACCGCGCGCTCGCGGAACGTGGCGATCTGCTCCGGGCTGAGCCCGTCGAGGTTCTCCTCGGCGGCGACGGCCTCCCAATCGAGTGGCTTCTCGACGGCGCTGAAGTCGGGCTCGAGCGGCGGCTTGCCCGGCGCGGTGTCGACGTAGACCATCGCCCCGATCAGCTCGGGCACCTGGTCGCTCGCCGCGTATCCGGAGAACCCCGTGGCGCTGTGGACGGCGAGGACCGCCGGCGTTGTCGCAGCGCGGAGCGCGTCAACGATCGCGTCGACGTGGTCGGCAAAGGTGATCGAGGACCGGTCGGTCTCGACCGAATCCATCCCGGGCAGGGTCAGCGCCCCGACGTCGTGCCCGTCTGCGCGCAGCAGCGCGGCGACCTCGTCCCACGCCCACGCGCCGAGCCAGAAACCGGGAACCAGGATGATCGGGGCAGCCGTCATTCGTCGAACCTCCGTGAGCCATGGGTCATCGAGACCATGATTCCGTGGCTTGGTGACAAGTGGCGGCAGGAATTGTCGCGAAGCGCCACCGTGCCGCCCCAGGTTGCGGGATGCCGAGTGTGCCGCACGAGCGTCCGGATGCCGGAATCCGTCTGGTATGCTCCGCGGCCCGTCAGCCGCCAGGAGCCAACCGCCGAGGATGGCGACCGTCACCCGGGCACGCAACGCCGCCCAGCTGGCCCTCGATCTCGAGGTGCCGGCGGCGCTTCCGCTGCTCCCGATCGCGCCCGAGTGGAAGGATCAGCCGCGGCTGTGGGGTCCGGCTCTCCATCCGATGTGCTCGTATCTCGCGAGCTTCCCGGCTGCCCTTGCCCATGCCTTCATCGGGCGCTACTCGCGGCGCGGCGACGTTGTCCTCGATCCCTTCTCCGGCCGGGGCACGACGCCGCTCCAGGCCTGCGCCGAGGGTCGGATCGGGGTCGGCAACGACCTCAACCCCCTCGCCTACCTGCTGACCGCGGCCAAGGTCGAGCCTGCGACACCGGCCGAGGCCGCGACCCGCCTCGCCACGCTCCGGCTGGGCTGGGCATCTTCGTCGGCCGACTGGTTGGCACTGGCGGAGACCGTGCTCGCCGATCCATCGGACCCATCTGGCCCGCCGAGCGTGGCCGTTCCGATCGCGGGCAGCGGCGCCCCTGCGACCCGCCTCGAAACGGTTCCCCGCGAGGTGACGGTCGCGTTCCATTCGCGCACCCTTGCCCAGCTCCTGTACGTCCGGACCGTGCTCCGGCACGAGGATCGGACCGATCGGTTTCTGGCCGCCGCCCTGACCGGCATCCTCCACGGCAAGAGCGCCTCGTATCTGTCCGAGCTGATGCCGAACACGTTCAGCATGGCGCCGCGGTACGTCCGCGACTTCGCCGCGCGCACGGCATTTGCGTCACCCGATCGCGACGTCTTCGGCGGCCTCGAGAAGAAGCTTGCCCGGCTCCATCGCGAGGCCCTGCCCCGGACGCCCGGGATCGCCCTGCTCGGCGACGCTCGCGACACGACCGACCGGGCGCGGGCCGCCCTCCGCGAGCGTGGCCTGCCCGAGCGGGTTCGCCTGGTCGTCACGTCGCCGCCGTATCTCCGGGTCGTGAAGTACGGCTACTACAACTGGCTCCGAACGTGGCTCCTCGGCGAGGACGCCCGGGCGATCGACGCGGCCCTCGACGATGCCCACCATCGCGAGCCGTACCTCGCGTTCCTGCGCGAGGTCCTCGCCGACCTCCGCCCGATTCTCGCCGACGACGCGGTCGTCGTCCTCGTGATCGGCGACGTCGAGACCGATCGCGGCCGGCCGATCCGGGGCGCCGTCGGCCTGGCCGAGCGGGTCTGGGAGCGAGCCGCCGAGCCCGAGGGTTACCGCCTCGCCGGCATCGCGCTCGACGACGTGGCGGCCGGACGGAAGATGACCAAGCTCTGGGGCGCCGAGGCGGGCCAGGCCACCAAGACCGATCGGATCCTCGTGCTCGGGGCGACCGAGGCCGGCCGCCGCCGGGCCCTGTCGGGGGCCGCGACGCCGATCGATTGGGACTGGCCGCCGCGAGGTCTCCGCGCGATCTGAGATGACCGAGCGGGGCGCAGCCGGCGAGTCGCGGTCTGTCGATGCGCCGTGGCACCTCGACTGGCGCATTCCGCTCGGACGGCATCGCTAGAATGCGGCCATGCAGCAGATGTACCACCCGTCGGACCTGGCGTCGATGGATCCGCTCGTGCTGATGAAGAACCTCGATCACGTCCGCATGACGAGCCGCCGCCTGTCGTACATCCTCCAGCAGCAGCTCCACCTCTACACCCCCGAGGCGAACCAGATCCGGGAACAGATCGACCGCTACGTCGAGGCGGAGCGCCAGATCGAGGGCGAGATGGCGAGGCGCCAGATCCGCGCCTGAGGCCGGACCGAGGCAAGGCGAGGAAAGGAGCCGAGGCGGGGAGCCCGTTCGGCGCTCGTCCCGCCGGGCTCGCGCTTTTCCCGTGCTTCGGGCCAGATTGGCATCACCGGAACCTTGGGCGCGGTGGCGAGCCGCGAACCGGCCGCCGGCGACCGATCGTTCGCGCTCAGCAGCTAACCGACAGCATTCCACAGGCTCGGAGCCCTTCGCCAGTGCGCCTAGCGTTCCCCTGGCGCACGTCTGGCCCGAAGCACCCCGCCGAAGGGCCGCGGGTCCGGGAAACGAAGAGAGCCCCCACCCTGACCGGTGGGGGCTCTCCATCGTCGATCGCGACAATCGCTCGTCCAGGCGCTCTAAGCCCGGATCCACCGATCCACCTCGCCTGAGCGGCGCAGAAGCGACGAATCAGGTGCCCTTCTGAACTGGGAAGATGGCGTTGAGAAGACCCATCGACCCGGAACAGAGGAGCACCTGATTGAT
>JACDAH010000106.1 GCA_013695505.1 Chloroflexota bacterium
GCCATGTGGCCGATCTCGCCGCCGTATCCGGCCACTCCGGTCAGGGGCCGGCCGTCGACGATGATCCCGCCACCGACGCCGACATCGCCCGACACATAGAGCAGGTGGTCGGCACCGCGAGCGGCACCGCGGCGGAATTCGGCGATCGCGCCGAGGTCCGCTTCGTTGGCGATGTCGAGGGGAACCGACAGGGCGAGCGCCTCGGTCAGCTGCCGACCCAGGGGCACGTCGCGCCAACCGAGGTTCGGGGCCATCCAGACGAACCCGTCGGACCGCCGCACGATGCCGGCGACCGCCACTCCGACGCCGATGACGGCGGCCCGGCGGCGAGCCGGCACGAGGATCGAGTTGGCGAGGACGGCAAGGTCGGCCACGATCGTCTCGACCGAGACGTGGGCCCGCGGGCGATCGACCCGGACCTCGGCGAGGATCGTACCGCCGAGTCCCACGAGCGCAGCGGCCAGCGAGTCGACCGAGATCTCGAGGGCGAGAGCGATGACGCGCTCCGCCTCGGGACGGACAACCGGCGAAGGACGGCCGGGCGTGCCGAGTGGCGTGGCACGCTCCTCGGTCACGAGACCGGCGGCGGCGAACTCGCCGATCAGGCCGCGGATCGCGCTGCGCGTCAGGCCGGTGCGGGCGACGAGCTCGGATCGCGACAGGGGGCCGCGGGCATGCAGCTCCCGGACGATGGCGGCAAGGTTCGCCCGCCGGACCGTCTCGCTTCGTTGACCGACCAGGATGCGGCGGGCCGTCACGGGATTTGTGATCCTCTTGGCCAAATGGGGTTGTGCTAGCGTGTTCGATGACGGTTGCGGTGTCAAGCTATTCGGGACCCCCGTCGCGAAATTGCCTGTCACGTCGCCGGAGGACCACCTCGTCATGACCCGGCTGCAATGGGGAATCATCGGCCCGGGTCGGATCGCACCGCGGATCGTGCGGGCTCTCGCGGGCAACCCGCGCGGCGAGCTCCGGGCGGTCGCCAGCCGCGAGCTCGCGAAGGCGGAGCAGTTCGCTGCCGAGCACGGCGCGCCGGTCGCTTACGGCTCGTACGAAGAGCTGCTCGCGGACCCCGCGATCGACGTCGTCTACATCCCCCTCCCGAACCACCTCCATGCACCCTGGGCGATCCGCGTCCTCGATGCCGGGAAGCACGTCCTGATCGAGAAGCCCATCGCCCTCAGCGCCGAGGACGTCGACGCGATCGGAGCGGCCGCGACGCGCAACGGACGGATCGCCGTCGAGGCCTTCATGTACCTCCATCACCCCCAGATCTCGCGGGCACTCGAGGTCGCGGCGAGTGGGACGCTCGGCCCCCTCCAGCTGATCAACGGGGCGTTCTCATTCCTGCTCGATCACGCCGACGATCCACGGCTCGTGCCCGAGATGGGCGGCGGCTCGATCTGGGACGTCGGCTGCTATCCGGTCAGCTTCGCCCGCCGGATCGCCGGCGAGGAGCCCGACGCGATCGCGGGCCTCGCCCGCTTCGACGAGAGCGGCGCGGATCGAACGTTCGTCGGCCAGCTCCGCTTCCCCGGCGGCCTCCTCGCCCTGTTCGAAAGCGGCTTCGCGGCCGCAGACCGGGAACGAATCGAGATCGTCGGCCGTGATGCAACCCTCGTCGTCGAGCACCCCTTCCTGCCCGCGCCGGATGGACCGCCGCCGGCGGTGACGCTCTGGCGGGATGGGATTGCCGCCCCGGTCGAGGTCGAATCGATCGACCAGTACCGGGCCGAGGTCGACGATCTTCAGTCGGCGATCCTCGACGGAACGGAGCCGCGGGTCAGCCTCGCCTTCAGCCGGGGCAACATCGCGACGCTGGTCGAGCTGCGCCGCCTCGCGCGGGAGGCGGCGGATCCCGCGCGGGCATGACCCGTCGACGGCCGCTCGTCATCGCGCTCGGGCTCGCGGTCGTCGCGGGCATCGTGACGGCCGTGAGCATGGTGGCGCTGCGCGCAACCGGCCGGACCGCCGCCGATCCGCCGCACTACGTCGATGAGAGTGGGACCGCAGGAATCTCCACCACCTACGACGGCGACTCGAGGTACGCCACCGGTGGCGGTGTCGCCACGTTCGACTGCGACGATGATCGCACGCCCGATCTCCTCGTTGCCGGCGGCGCGAACCCGTCGTCGCTTTCCCGCAATGCGAGTCCCGTCGGCGGGGCGCTCCGATTCGTACCCGTCGCCGACCCGACATCGGGCTCAGCGGATGGCGTGCTCGGGCCCGGGGTCCTGGGCGCCTACCCACTCGATGTCGACGGAGACGGCCGGGTCGATCTCGCCGTGCTCCGGATGGACGGGTTCCGGCTCCTGCGCGGATTGGGCGGCTGCCGATTCGGCGACGGCAACGCGGCCTGGGGCCTGGATGGTGTGTCCGGCATGACGACCGCGTTC
>JACDAH010000109.1 GCA_013695505.1 Chloroflexota bacterium
CGCACGCGCCTCGAGCGTGCCCGCGGGCTCCTCGGCCGTCTCGGTCGCGCCCGCCGGCGCCTCCGTGGTGCGCCTCGGCTCCCCGATTCTCCCGGGGCGTGCACATGCGACCAGCTCCGCAGCCGAGCTGCGCCGGATTCGCGCCGGGCGAGCAGGCGCTGCAGTCTTGCGGTCGGAGTCGTCGTCTGTGCACGTGGGGCGTGAATCGCGAGCAATCTGCGGACGCACCCCGCTCAATGTGCTCGTGGGGCGAGAATCCCGGGCTCGAACCCTGACCATCGCCGCGGAGGTCGTCTGATGCCCCTCCTGCTCGAGATCGTGACACCCGAGAAGCTCGCCTACCAGGACGAGGTCGACAGCGTCCAGCTGCCCGGCAGCGAGGGCGAGCTCGGCGTCCTGCCGCACCACGCCCCGCTCGTCTCGACCCTCGGCGCCGGTGAGCTGCGTCTCCGGAAGGGCGGGCAGGAGGAATCGTTCGCGATCGTGGGTGGCTTCGTCCAGGTTCTGCCCGACAAGGTCGTCGTGATGGCCGAGACGGCCGACATGGCATCAGAGATCGACCTCGAGAAGGCCCAGGAGGCCCGACGCCAGGCGGAGCAGGCACTCGAATCGGGCTACGTCGAAGGCGCCGACCTCTCAGCCGCTCGGGCCACCCTCCAGGCCTCGCTGATCCGGATCCGGGTTGCCGAGCGCCGACATCGCGAGGGCCCGCGGCGCCGCGGTTAAGTCGGACATGGCAGACGCGCGACCATTTCACTGGGAGTTCGTCCCCGAGCCGGTCACCCGCGAGGTGTTCCGGATCGAGGGCGGCGTGCCCCTGCGCGGCGAAGTCCCGATCAGCGGCTCCAAGAACGCCGCGCTCAAGATGCTCGCCGCGGCGACCCTGACCGGCGAGCGCTGTCGCTTCACGAACGTCCCCGAGATCGAGGATGTCCGGGTCATGGCCGAGACCCTCCGCGACCTCGGCGTCGTCGTCGACCATCCCGCGCCGAACACCTACGAGATCGCCTCGGGTGACGTCGAGTGGCTGTTCGTCCCGCTCGAGGCAGCGGCCAAGATGCGGGCGAGCTTCATCCTCCTCGGACCGCTTCTGGCGCGCTTCGGGCGGGTGATCATCAGCAACCCCGGCGGCGATCGAATCGGGCGGCGCCCGGTCGATCTCCACGTCGAGGCGATGCGGACTCTCGGCGCCACGATCGAGTACCGCAACGGCTACTACTTCGCGACGGCGCCCGGCCGGCTCCGTGGGACCGAGGTCCGGTTCCCGTTCGTGTCGGTCATGGGCACCGAGAACATCCTGCTGGCCGCGACCCTCGCCGACGGTCACACCGTCATCCGGCCGGCCGCCAAGGAGCCCGAGGTCGACGACCTGATCCTGTTCCTCCAGAAGATGGGCGCCGACGTCGAGCGGACATACGAGGACACGATCGAGGTTCGCGGCCAGCGCCGCCTCCGGGGCGCCGAGCACCACGTCATCCCCGACCGGATCGAGGCCGGCACATTCGCCGTCGCCGGTGCCGTGACAGGCGGCGAGGTCACGCTCACCGGCGCCCCGTGCGAGCACATGACCGCGTTCCTCGAGGTCCTCGACCGGGCCGGCGTCAGCGCCCGCTGCGAGGGCGACCGGATCGAGATCGACGGGCGCGGCCTCGGCGACGGAGCGTTCCGCGCCGTCGACATCCGGACCGCCGCCTATCCGGGCCTGCCCACCGACATCCAGCCCCCGACCAGCGTCCTGCTGACGCAGGCGAACGGCGACTCGCGAGTCCACGAGGCGATCTTCGAGGATCGCCTCGAGTGGCTGACCGAGCTCAACCGGATGGGCGCCCGCATCGACATCGCCGACAATCAACACGCCACGATCCATGGGCGGACGCCCCTCCACGGGACCGAGGCCGAGATCGGCGACCTACGGGCCGGCGCATCCCTGATCCTTGCCGCACTCGCCGCCGACGGCGAGTCGACGATTCACGGTGCGCACCACGTCCAGCGGGGGTATGAGAACATCGAGCGCAAGTTCGCAGATCTGGGCGCAAGGATCGCGCGCCTCGAAGAAGGGACCATCTCCACCACCTCATGAAGATCGGTATCGACCTCGGCACGGCCAACGTGCTCGTTTATGTCAAAGGCAAGGGGGTCGTGATCACGGAACCGTCCGTGGTCGCGGTGTCCGATGACAACCGGATCGTGGCCGTCGGCGAGGAAGCCCGCGAGATGATCGGCCGGACGCCCGGCAACATCACCGCGATCCGGCCGATGAAGGACGGCGTGATCGCCGACTACGTGATCACCGAGGCGATGCTCCGCTTCTTCATCAACAAGGCGACGAAGGGCCGGATCGGGTTCTCCCGACCGGAGGTGATGATCAGCGTCCCGGCCGGGGTCACGTCGGTCGAGAAGCGGGCCGTCCGAGACGCGGCCCTGAAGGCCGGCGCCAAGGAGGCGTACCTGATCGAGGAGCCGCTGGCCGCCGCGATCGGGGCCAACGTCCCGATCAGCGGGCCGTCCGGGAACATGGTCATCGACATCGGCGGCGGGACGAGTGAGATCGCGGTCATCGCCCTCGGCGGGATCGTCGTGTCGACCTCGCTCCGGGTCGGCGGCAACAAGTTCGACGAGCACATCGCGACGTACATCCGCAAGAAGTACAACCTGATGATCGGCGAGCGGACGGCCGAAGAGGTCAAGATCCAGATCGGCACCGCCCTGCCGCTCGAACGCGAGCTCCAGATGGAGGTCCGCGGCCGCGACTTGATCGCCGGCCTGCCGCGGACGATTCCGATCACGAGCTCTGAGGTGATGGAGGCCATCGAGGCCCCGCTCCAGCAGCTCGTCGCGGCGGTCCGGACGGTGCTCGAGCAGACCCCGCCCGAGCTCAGCTCCGACATCATCGACAAGGGCATGGTCATGTCGGGCGGCGGCTCGCTGCTCCGCAACATCGACAAGCTGCTGACCCAGGTGACCGGCGTGCCGTGCCACGTCGCGGAGAACTCGCTGAACTGCGTGGCGCTCGGGACGGGGCTCGCCCTCGAGCACTTCGACTTCTTCAAGAAGTCGCTCGTGTCGCAGATCTGAGCCGTGGGTTGAGCCGCGCATTTGCGGACCTCCACATCCACTCGCGGGCATCGTTCGACTCGCTTGCGTCGCCGGCCTCGCTCGTCCGCACAGCCGCTGCCCGCGGCCTGACCCATCTTGCGATCACCGATCACGATCGGATTGACGGGGCGCTCGAGGCCCGCGACCACGCCGCCCACGACGCGGACGCGATGAATGCCGCGGACGGCGTTCCTGGCGTCAATGTGATCGTGGGCGAGGAGGTCCGGACCGCGGACGGCGATTTGATCTGCCTGTTCCTCGAACGGGCGATCGCTCCCGGGCTCTCGGCCGAGGAGACGATCGCGGCGGCACGCTCGCAGGGCGCGCTGGTGGGC
>JACDAH010000121.1 GCA_013695505.1 Chloroflexota bacterium
GCGCCGGACGACGTCGGAGCGGCACTCGAACGCTGGGCTGCCACGGCATTCGCGAGCGAGGGACCGGGCCCCGGTCCGGCGTAGGGCCCCGGTCTGGCGTAGGGCGCCGGTCAGGCGTACGGCGCCCGGTCAGGCGTAGGGCGCCGGCCGCCGCCGCTCCTGGTAGACGTAGCCGGCAGCCATGCCCGCGGTGAGCACGACGAGCCCGCCGATGAAGCCAGACAGCGTGTTCTTGCCCGGGATGAACGCGTCGAGGTTGAGGACCGACGCGACGATCAGCACCGTTCCGCACAGGATGAACAGCTGGGCCGCCCGCCGGATCTCGTCCCAGTCCCTCGCGAGCGCCATCGTTCCTGCCCAGATCGACCAGCCGAGGAACCACGCCGCGACGATCCGCGAGTCGAGCTCGTTCAGCTCCCATGGCCAGCGCTTCGCAGCGAACCCGGGGTTGGCCAGGATCAGGAGACCGTTCATCAGGAGGACCGCGGTCACGGCGATCAGGAACTTCCGGAACCATCGGTTCAGCGGGCCGCCTGTGACCGGCGCGACGGCGCGCAGGATCCCCGGTGGGATCAGGAAGATCATCGCGACCGGCTCGAGGATGTACAGGACGATCCAGATGTGGCCGAGCGGTGTCTGGTGGAGGATGTCGAAGTTGAACTGGTCGAGATGCCAGTAGGTCGCCACGAGCAGCGTCCCGGTGAACGCGAGGTTGCCCCACACGATCCAGCGCAACCGGAGCCAGTTGGCCTCGAACGCCACGTTCAGGAAGAATGCCGTCCGAAAGATGTAGCCCGCCCCGATGAAGATCTGGGCAGCTCGGGGATGAACGTCCCACGCGAAGTAGGTCGGGAGGTACTGGGGGACGAAGAGCATCCAGATCGCGAACCAGGCGGCGGCGAGCGCCCCCAGCCAACCCCAGATTCGCTGGTCCATCGACGGTCGCATCGTCCCTCCTCGCGTGCCGGCCTCGTCATCGGCCCGCACGTGCAGGCTACGCCGTCCCGATCTCGCCGTCGTCGCTATTCCGGAGAACGGCGCAGGTCGTTGCGTGTGCAACCATCGGCGTGGTACCGTGTCGTCTGAAGGCATGGCGGGAGCGGTGCGACGGGTCCGGCGAGTGCCGGGCCGGAACCAGGAGTCGAGATGCAATTCGGGGTCTTTTCCGTCGGCGACATCACGCCCGACCCCACCACCGGACGCGCGGTCACCGAGGCCGAGCGGATCCAGGTCATGGTCACGATTGCCCTCAAGGCCGAAGAGGTCGGGCTCGACGTCTTCGCCGCCGGCGAGCATCACAACCCGCCGTTCGTGCCGTCCTCCCCCACCACCCTCCTCGGCTACATCGCGGCAAAGACCGATCGCATCCTCCTCTCGACGGCGACGACCCTGATCACAACCAACGACCCGGTGAAGATCGCCGAGGACTACGCGATGCTCCAGCACCTGGCAGGCGGCCGGGTCGACCTGATGATGGGTCGCGGCAACACCGGTCCGGTCTATCCGTGGTTCGGCCAGGACATTCGCAATGGCATCGCGCTCGCGTACGAGCACTACGCCCTCCTCCATCGGCTGTGGCGCGAGGACGTCGTTGACTGGGAGGGCAAGCTCCGGACGCCGCTCACGGCGTTCACGTCGATCCCGCGGCCGCTCGACGGCGTGCCGCCGTTCGTCTGGCACGGCTCGATCCGGAGCCCGGAGATCGCCGAACAGGCGGCGTACTACGGCGACGGCTTCTTCCACAACAACATCTTCTGGCCGGCCGACCACGTGAAGCGGATGGTCGAGCTGTACCGACGACGGTGGGAGCACTACGGCCACGGCCCGGCCGACCAGGCGATCGTCGGCCTCGGCGGCCATGTTTTCATGCGCCAGGACTCGCAGGAGGCCATTCGCGAGTTCCGGCCCTACTTCGATCATGCCCCGGTCTACGGCGGCGGTCCGTCGCTCGAGGACTACATGGACCAGACGCCGATGACGATCGGCAGCCCGCAACAGGTCATCGACCGAACGCTCGGCTTCCGCGAGATCGTCGGCGACTACCAGCGCCAGCTGTTCATCGCCGATCATGCCGGGCTGCCGCTCAAGACCGTCCTCGAGCAGATGGACATCCTCGGTGGCGAGGTCGTGCCGGTTCTGCGCAAGGAGTTCGCCGCGCTCAGGCCGGCACATGTGCCGGATGCGCCGCTCCATCCGAGGGTCGTCGCGGCGCGGGCGGTCGGCGCCGAGGCATCCGGCCAACCGGACGGCGTCCCGACCGATGACGCCGTCGTCGAGACGCTGGTGTCGGCATGACCGCCAAGCCAGCAGGGCGGCGTTCGGTCATCGTCGTGAGCGCCGGTCTCGGCCAGCCGTCGTCGACGCGGCTGCTGGCCGATCGGCTGGCCGTCGCCGTCGAGCGCCACGTTCGCGACGCCGGGATCGAGCCGGCCATCGAGGTCGTCGAGCTTCGCGATCACGCCCACGATCTCGTGAACCACCTCCTGACCGGGGTCCCGAGCGGCAGGCTCCAGACGACTATCGACGCGGTCCTCGGCGCGGACGGCCTGATCGCAGTGAGCCCGATCTTCAGCGCGTCCTACAGCGGCCTGTTCAAGCTGTTCTTCGACGTGGTCGAGCGCGACGGGCTGGCCGGCGTGCCGACGCTGATCGCCGCGACCGGCGGGACCCCTCGTCACTCGCTCGCTCTCGAGCACGCGCTCCGGCCGCTGTTCGCCTATCTCAATGCGGCCACGACCGCCACCGGGGTGTACGCCGCCGCGGAGGACTGGGGT
>JACDAH010000272.1 GCA_013695505.1 Chloroflexota bacterium
TCGAGCACGATCGTGCCGGTCTCGGCGATCGCGACCGCGCAGCCGGTCACGACCCCGTCGAGTTGGTCGAGCTGGTGGTGCGTGAGCGGCGGCTCATCGGCGACGCGCTCGGCGGAGCTCGCCGTGAGCCACGACGCCGCAACTCCCGCCGGGACGGCGAGCCGCCGCGCGTCGTTGGCCTCGATGATCGCCGCGATCGTCGCGGCGAGGCCGGGCGGGGTCGCGCGATGGACCACCGCCTGATAGTCGGCGACCCGCTCGGCGAACAGCTCCATCACGTCCTGGTCGCCCGGCAGGGTCTGCTCGTAGGCGCGCGGAATCCCAACGGTGGCCGGCCGATCGTCGAGCGCCGCGCGGATCTTGGCCAGGACGGCCGTCCGGGCATCGTCTCGGCCGGTCACGACTCCCCTCCCCGTCCGCTCCCCGTCCGTCGCCACCACGCCCGGAACGACTCGCGCGCCGGCGCCCGCAGGTTGCGCGATCGGAACCAGCCGCCGATCGGGCCCGGCCCGGGGATCCGGCGGATCGTCCCGTGGCGACCGACGAGACGGCTGCCCAGCCCGGCCAGCCGTTCGGCCATGGCGAGGCGTCGGGGCGTCCGCAGGGTCCACGCCGCGAGCCCCATCCCGAACGCCTCTGGCGTGGGCAGGCGGTGGCTCGCCTCGGACTGGCGGACGACCTGGCCGCGGAGATGGACGAGGACCTCGGGGATGTCGATCCGGACCGGGCAGACGTCGAAGCACGCGCCGCACAGGGACGAAGCGAACGGCAGCGACGCGGTCTGCTTGTCGACCGGGTGCTTCGCGATGCCCCGGAGCTGGGGCGTCAGGATCGCGCCGATCGGCCCCGGGTAGACAGACCCGTACGCCTGCCCGCCGGTCCGCTCGTAGACCGGGCAGACGTTCAGACACGCTGAGCAGCGGATGCAGCGGAGCGCCTGGCGCCCCGTGGCGTCCGAGAGCGTGTCGGTCCGGCCGTTGTCGAGGAGGATGAGGTGGAAGGCCCGCGGCCCGTCGCCGGGCGTGACCCCCGTCCAGAGCGAGGTGTACGGATTCATCCGCTCGGCCGTCGCCGATCGGGGCAGGAGCTGGAGGAACACCTCGAGGTCGCGCCACGTCGGAACCAGCTTCTCGATCCCCATGACGGTGATCAGTGTCTCGGGCAGGGTCAGGCACATCCGGCCGTTGCCCTCCGACTCCACCACGACGACGGTGCCCGTCTCCGCGACCGCAAAGTTCGCGCCCGAGACGGCAACCCGCGCCCGGAGGAACTTCTCGCGGAGGTGGAGCCGGGCTGCCTCGGCCAGCTCGCCCGGCTCGTTCGTGAGCCCGACCGGCGCCGCCCGCCCAACGCGCACCATCTCGTCGACGAAGATGTCGCGGATCTCTGACCTGTTGCGGTGGATCGCGGGGACCAGGATGTGTGACGGCAGGTCGTGGCCGAGCTGGACGATCATCTCGGCGAGATCGGTCTCCCAGACATCGATGCCCTCGCGGCGAAGCGCCTCGTTGAGCTCGATCTCCTGGGTCGCCATCGACTTGACCTTGACGACCTCCGTGGCGCCTGCCGCGCGGGTGATCCCGGCCACGATCGCGTTGGCCTCCGCCGCGTCGCGCGCCCAGTGGACGACCCCGCCGGCGGTGGTGACGGCGGCCTCCAGCTGATCGAGGAGCGCCGGGAGGTCGCGCAGGACCGCGTCCTTGATCGCCGCTCCGGACAGGCGGAGCTGCTCCCAGTCCGCGCGCTCGGCCACGACTGCGGCACGCTTCGTCCGGATCGTCGTCGTCGCCCGACCGAGGTTCTGGCGCAGCTGGCCGTCGGCAAGGGCCGTCCGGGCCGCCTCGGGGAACGGCGGCGTGCCGCGGAATGTGGGTTCGGGCCGCAACCGGCGCGTGGCCGCCGGCTCGGGACCGGCCGTCACGCCTCCGCACCCGTCGAAGCGAGGATCTCGGCGAGATGCATGACCCGGACACCGGAACCGCGCCGCGAGAGCAGCCCGCCGATGTGCATCAGGCACGACGTGTCGGCCGCGGTCAGGACTTCCGCTCCGGTCGCGAGGACGTCGTCGACCTTGTCGAGTCCCATCGCGACCGAGGTGTCGGCATTCTTCACGGCGAACGTCCCGCCGAAGCCGCAACACGAGGCCGCGTGCGGCAGGTCGACGACGGTGACGCCCGCGACGGCACGCAGCAGCCGGGTCGGCCGGTCCCCCACCCCGAGCAGGCGCGTCGAGTGGCAGGTCGGGTGGAACGCGACGGTGTGCGGGAACCGAGCCCCGACGTCGGTCAGCCCGAGGACGTCGACGAGCAGCTCGCTCAGCTCGTAGACCCGTGGCGAGACCTCGGCCACGAGCCCGGCCAGGCCGGTGTCGACACCTTGCTCCGCTGCGAGGCCGGCCACCAGCGGATGGTAGCGGCGGACCATCGAGGCGCACGAGCCCGACGGGGTGACGACGACGTCGAACCCGGCGAAGGCGGCCGTGAAGCGCTGGACGAGCGGGATGCAGGCGTCCTGATAACCGGAGTTGAAGTGCATCTGGCCACAGCATGTCTGGTCGAGGGGGAAGTCGACCTCGTGGCCGAGGCGTTGGAGCAGTCGCACGACCGCCCGACCCACCTCCGGGAACAGGGCGTCGTTGTAGCAGCCGATGAACAGGGCAATCCGCATCGCTCAGGCGATCCGGGCCGGGATGTCCCCGGGCGGCAGGAAGACCAGATCGTCCGGATCGAATTGGAGGCAGGCCCGCCTCTCGCCGGCCGCGATCAGGAGATCGGGGAGCCGCTGCGCGGTAGGGGCCCGCTCCCACGTCCGGAGGCACTCCTGGGGGAGCCACAGACCAATCACGTTGTGAAGGTAGCCGATTCGATCGTCGACGCGACCCTCGTTCGTGACGTCGGCCGCCCGGCTCGCCTTACCCAGGACGGGCCCGCCGAGCTCCACGCCGACGAGCGACGTGGCTGCTGCGGAGGTCAACGACCGCTGGCAGGCGGACTTGGCGTCGTTGATCCATGCCCTGACCGATCCGGCGACGGGCCTTCGAGCACCTTCCGGAAGTGGATGAGGTCCGTCCCGCGGTAGGGCTCGCGGTGCGTCTCGCGGTAGCCGTACCGCTCGTACATCGCGATGTTTTCGAGATAGCGCTCGTTGGTGAGCAGGCCGATGGCGGGCAGTTCCAGACGGCGCGCCTCGTCCTCGGCGAATCTGAGCAGCCGACGGCCCAGGCCATTGCCCTGCCGGGACGGCTCGACCGCGACGTTGTGGACCCACAGGTGATCGTCGGGGACGATGAGCTCGATCACGGCCGCAGGACCCTCGTCGCCGTCGAGGATCCAGACATCGTGGTCGCGGACGGCGGCGGCGAAGTCGGTCAGCATCGGGGTCGGCGTTCGCCCGAGCAACGGACGATAGCCCTCGTAGGCGGCGTCGACGAGGCGGCCGATTGCGGTCACATCTCCGTCGCGGGCGCGGCGCAGCTCCGGCTCAGCCATGGAATGACTCCAGGGCGGCGCGCTCGTCCTCGACGGCGTCGCGGTCCTTTGCGCCGAGCTCGTCGTACGGATCGACCACGATCCGGCCATCGCGCAACGACCACGCGCCGACGACGTGACCATCGACGAGGACCGTCCCGACCGAGAACGGATTTGTCGTCCGGAAGACCTTGGGGCGGTGCTGCTCGGGCAGGATCCCGGTCCTCCGCGCATGGACGAGCAGGACCGCCTCCCAATGCGGCAGGAAGCGGACCGGCGCCGGCGTGTCCGGATCGGGCAGGGGCGCGCCAGCCAGGTCGACGAGCTCCCTGTCCGCGTCGTCGCGGTACCGGACGAGCCTCAGGCCCTCCCCTCCCCGCTTGGCGTCCGTCACGGATACGCCCGCCCACAGGCCGATGTCGCGCCATGGCGCGGGGCCGAACCCGCGGAGGTACGCCCGGACGAGATGGGCCAGACCCTCGTCCTCGGTCGCATCCTCGGGCCCGACCCAATCCTCGGCGAGCCCAAGCCGGTCTGCGCGCCGGCGGGCCCACGTGCCCGACGGCGGGACGCGGACGAGGTCGACCCATAAGCTCGCATTCCCGACGAACCCGGTCACGAGGCCGTCGAGCTCCTTGACGGTCCGCGGGCCGTCGGCCAGCGCGTCGCGGAGCCGGTCCGCGGCTGCGATCAGGGCGGGCTCGCCGGCCTTGTCACGTCCCACTCGGAGCGCCCACGCCCGACGGGCCCGGCGGATGCCGATCGCGCAGCGCCAGTATTCGCGCCGCGAGACCATGTGGATCGTCGTCCGGAGGAGGGTCGCCTGGACGACCGAATGGTCCTCGAGTGCCGCGGTCAGCGTGTCTCGCCGGAATCCGGCCAGGCGCGTCCACAGCCCGACGTAGCCTGACGGCGCGTACTGCGTCTGGAGCCCGCCGACGTGCTCGATCGCCTCAACGATGGACACGCTCGACCGCTCGAGCAGGAGCTGGCGCGCCAGGAGCGCGCGGTTGAGGGCGCGTTGCGAGAGGGTTCGGACGGTCACGCGCCCATTCTGGGGTCTGGCGACCTTCTAGGTCCCGGTTGGAGCAGCGGGCGTTCGGATCTGCGGCCCGTCGGCCCGATTTGACGATCAGCCCGTCGGCCGGGAGCACGTCGTCGCGGACGATGACATCGTGGAGATCCTCCGCTGAAGACGCCCTACCCTGTCAGCCGACCGGCCCCCGAACAAGGAGACCCCGACCGATGAGCAGTGACCCGCTCGCGGCGGCGCTCGCCCGCGAGGACGCCGACTGGGCACGCGAGCACCTCGCGTCCGACGTCGTCGGGTGGCTGACGACGATCGCGCCAGACGGTCGCCCGCAGTCGTCGCTGATCTCCTTCCTGCACGACGGCGCGACGATCCTGTTCTACAGCCAGCCGAACACGCCGAAGCTGCGCAATCTCGCGATCTCGCCGTTGGTCTCCTTCCATCTCCAGTCCGACCCGTACGGCGATCACGCCATGATCCTCGAGGGCGTGGCCGAGGTCGACGAATCGATCCCGCCTTCCAACGTGCATCCGGCGTACCGGGCGAAGTACCGTGAGCCGCTCGCCCACTGGGACATGGACGAGGCCCAGACGGCACGCGACTTCTCCGTCCCGATCCGGATCCGGCCCATCCGGGTACGGGTCAGCTGAGGCGGGACCGCCACAACCCCGCCGCGTCGCCCGTCAGGCCGCCGTGCGTCACCGACTCGGAAACGTGATCGCGATCGCATTCCGCGGCAGCGCCCTGTTCCTTGCCACATTCACCCTGATCGGGCTCGTCGGCGAGGCCCGCGGCGGCGCGACCGACATCGGCCTCTGGTTCGTCGACCTCCGCGACCTGCCGCGGCTCGTCCAGCTCGCGCTCATCGGAGCCCTTGGCGGGGTGCTGGTCGCGTGGCTGTGGCAGGAGATCCCCGGGGCCTGGCTGCGGCGCACCGCCGCGCTCGTCAGCCTTGTCTTCGCCCTTCTGGCGGCACGCGACGTCGTGCGGTTCGCCGGCGCGGTCGGCTCGGGTCTCATCCGGCCCGCCGCGCCGATCCCGCTCTCGGCGCTGATCGCCGCCGCCCTTGCCGGCCTCGCGATCTCGATCTGGCGCGATCGCGGGCTTCCCGAGATGGGCGCTTGGCGGGCACGGCTCGGCGTGGGCCTGGCCGCCGTCGCGGTGGCGGCGTTGTTCCCGGTCCTCCAGATCGGGTTCTTCGGGACGACCGATTACCGCCGGCCGGCCGACGCCGCAGTCGTGTTCGGGGCACGCGTCTACGCCTCGGGCACGCCGTCGCCGTTGCTCGCCGATCGGATTGCGACTGGGGTCGAGCTGTACCGGTCGGGGCTGGTCCCGGTCCTCGTCATGTCGGGTGGGCCCGGCGCCGACGGCTTCAGCGAGGCCTTTGTCATGCGCGAGCAGGCGATCGCGGCCGGTGTCGATGCCGCGGCTGTCCTGGTTGACGAGACCGGCATCACGACCGAGGCGACGGTCGATCACACGATTGCGCTGCTCTGGACGCCGAGCGCCGACTACCCGATCCGCCTGATCGCCGTCAGCCAGGCCTATCACCTGCCCCGGATCCAGCTCGCGTTCTCCGGCGCGGGGGTCGACGTCCTGACCGTGCCGGCGGTCGATCCGGTCCCGATCAGCGAGATGCCGCTGCTCGTCGCGCGCGAAGTTCCGGCGTTCTGGCTGTACTACCTCCGAGCCTGCCTCGGCTGAGGCGCCCGATGGGCTGATCGGCCACTGAGTGACCCGGCTACCCTTCGCCGGAGGAGGCGGTGGCGATGCGACGGACGATCGGGATCGGCGTGATCGGGATGGGCTGGATGGGCGATGCTCACAGTCGCTCGTACCGTCTCGTCGGGGATCGGTTCCGCGCGCGTGGCGTGGATGCCCGCCTGGTCGCCTGCGCCGATGTCGACGTCGCCCGGGCGGAGGCGGCCCGCGACCGCTTCGGGTTCGAACGCGCGACGACGGACTGGCACGACGTCGTGGCCGACCCGTCGATCGAGGCGATCAGCATCACGGCCCCGAACGCCGCCCACCTCGCGATCATCGACGCGGCGATCGAGGCCGGCAAGCACATCCTGTGCGAGAAGCCAGTCGGCCGGACGCCGGCGGAGACGCTCCGCGCCGCCGAGCTGGCGCGGGGCAGCCAGGTGGTCACGTTCGTCGGCTACAACTACCGCTGGGCACCCGTCGTCCAGCATGCGCGGGACCTCATTGCCGACGGCGCGATCGGCGAGCTGACTCACTATCGCGGTCGGTTCCTCAACGGCTACGCCAAGGATCCCAACGGCGTGCTCTCGTGGCGGTTCACCGCGGAGCAGGGCTATGGCACCCTGTCGGACCTCCTCTCGCACGCGATCGACATGGCTCATCTCCTCGCGGGCCCGATCGCCGACGTGATCGGCAACCGTCAGACATTCATTCCGTCGCGGCCGCTCCCCCGCGCCGGTGGAACCCACTACGACACCGCCGGCCCGGACGACCCGCGCGGCGACGTGACCAACGAGGACTATGTCGGGGCGCTCGTCCAATTCGAGGGCGGCGCCCAGGGCACGCTCGAAGCCTGCCGGGTGATCACCGGCTCGCAGTGCGACCTTGCGTTCGAGGTCCATGGGACGACGGGCGCCCTCGCCTGGACGTTCGAGCGGATGAACGAGCTGCGTGTCTACCGCCGAAACGACGCCGCCCCGGCCGACGAGGGCTGGATGACGGAGCTGAGCGGTCCGGCCCATCCGCGCCACCGGAACTTCAACCCGGGCTGGGCCACCGGCCTCGGGTTCGACGATCTCAAGGTCATCGAGGCCGCCGAATTCCTGACCGCCATTGCGACCGGGGCTCGGGCCGTCCCGAGCTTCGAGGACGCAGCCGCCGTGGCCCGCGTCCAGCAGGCGATCGCCGCATCGTGGGCGAGCCGATCGTGGGAGCGTGTCGCACCGGCCCAGCGATGACAGCGGTACCCGGCTTCTGATGACGCGTTCGCCGATCGTGGCCGCAGGGCTCTTCGCCGCACGATCCGGGTCCTCTTCCCCATCCTGGGACCAAGCCGCGACGTCAGCCGCGGGGGCGGAGTCGCCATCCCGGTGGCGTACGATTTGCCGGCCATGCACACGATCCCGGAGCTCGAGCCGTCCGCGATCCGGGCCGCCCACGCCGCGATCGATCCGGCGTTCCGCGACAGCCCGCAATACGTTCACGAAGGCCTGTCGGCCCGTTTGGGCGCGCCGGTCATCATCAAGCTCGAGACGGCGAACCCGATCCGGTGCTTCAAGGGCCGCGGGACGTCCGTCGTGATGCGTGCCCTCGCGGCGGACGGCTCGATCGGGCCCGACCGGGCGGTGGTCTGCGCCTCGGCCGGGAACTTCGGCCAGGGCGTGGCCTGGGCAGCCCGTACCCTCGGCATCCCGGCTTTGGTGTTCGCGTCGCGCCGGGCGAACCGGGCGAAGGTCGTCCGGATGCGGGCCCTCGGTGCCGAGGTCATCGAGATCGGCGACGACTTCGACGAGGCTCGCGGCGCATCCGAGTCCCACGTCGCCGCGAACGGCGGGCATCTCCTGGTCGACGGCGAGGATCCGCGGATCGCAGCTGGGGCGGCGACGCTTGCGGTCGAGCTCACCGACGGCGCGGCCGCCGGCGCCCTGCCGTTTCCTGCCGAGATCTCGGTTCCGGTCGGCAACGGGGCGCTGATCGTCGGGCTCGGCTCGTGGCTCCGCGCAGAGGCGCCTGCGTGCCGGGTGATCGGAGTCCAGGCCGAGGGCGCGGCGGCGATGACGCTCAGCTGGCGCGCGGGGCGGCCGATCGATACCGACGACGTCTCGACCTACGCCGACGGCATCGCCTCACGGATCGCGATCCCGGCCGCAGTTGAGCTGATGCTCGGCCGGGTCGACGACATGCGGATCGTCTCCGACGTCGCCCTGCGCGCGGCTCAGGCCGAGCTGACCGCCGAGCTCGGTGTCACCGTCGAAGGCGCCGCGGCAGCGTCCTGGGCGGGACTGCTGGCGGGGACCCGACCGAAC
>JACDAH010000144.1 GCA_013695505.1 Chloroflexota bacterium
CCCCAGCGAACCGAGCAGGAGACTGTCGTATTGCGAAAGGTCGCTGCCGCGGCCCTGGCCGTCCCCGTCCTGGCGATCCTGTATCTGCCGTTGCTGGCCCGCCGTCCCGTTGCGGCCCGGGTCGCGCTCCTGAGCAGCGTCGCCATCGTCCTCGTCGTGGCCGCATTCGGCCTCTCGCGTCCGGTCGCCACGACCGCGACGCAGGCGTCGGCGCCGATCACGGCCCTCGCGGATGACGCGTTCCGCTCGATCGGAGCCGCGACCAACCTCCATGCCGGTGTCGACATCACGTTCAGCGAGGCAATGGACCCGCGCAGCGTCGCCGCGTCGCTGACCGTCACGCCGGCGATCGCCGTCCTGACCACCTGGAACGCGGCCCACACGACCTTGACCTTGACGCCCGCCGGCCATTGGGCCGCAGCCACCTACCACACGGTGACGGTCGCTCCGGGCGCCATGGCGGCGACCGGCCGCCCGATGGCCCAGGCCGCGCGAGCGGCGTTCGTGACGCGGCCGACGACGAGCGGCCGGATCGTGGCCACGAAGCCGACGGGCGCGTCAAACTCACTTGGCATCTCGTTCCGGATCACCTTCGATCACCCGGTCGCCACCGATGACCTACGGGCCGCGCTTCGCCTCGAGCCCGCCGTGAGCGGCCGCCTCATCGCCGATCCCGAACGGACCGGCGCCGCACCCGGTCGGGCCATGGGCTTCACCTTCACCCCGACGAAGGCCCTCGCCGCCGGTACCACCTATGCGTTGACGATCGGCGCTCTCCTCGATCTGGACGGCTCCGCGGTCGGCGACATCGCCGGAGCCTCGATCACGACGTCCGCGGCGCCCAGGATCGTCCGCGTCCGACCGGTCAACGGCACGAAACATGTCGATCGCCACGCTGTGCTCTCTGTCCGCTTCAGCGAGCCAATGAACCATGCCACGACCCGCGCCGCGTTCATGGTCACCGCCGGCGGCAAGCCCGTCCGTGGCACCTACCAGTTCGCCGAATCGAACACGGTCCTGATCTTCAAGCCCCAGTCGGCGCTGCCCGCCGGTTCGACGGTCGTGGTGTCGATCGCACGCACGGCGACCTCGGTCGGAGGCGTGCCCCTGTTGAAGGCCGCGAAGGCCACGATCAAGACCGTTCCCAAGGCGAAGGCCCCGGCCAAGGCGACCACCACGCGCACCCCGACGCGCACGTCCGGTTCGTCGGGTGGCGGCGCGGCCGGCGGCGGGTCATGGGGCGCGGTCGAGACGTACTACCTGAGGCTGATGAACTGCACCCGGACGGGCGGCTGGGTCACGTCGAGCGGGTCCTGCAGCAGCCCCGGCGGCCGCAACGTCGCCCCGCTCCGGCTCGATTCCGGGATCTCGTCGAAGGTCTCTCGACCCTATGCGAAGAAGCTTGCCGTCAACAACATGTGCACGCACTTCAGCGGCGGCAACCCGGGCAACCGGCTGTCGGCTGCCGGGTATACGAGCTATATCTGGGCCGAGAATCTCGGCTGCCGCTCGGGCAACCCGTATTCGGCCGTCCTCGGCTCGCACCTGTTCTTCCAGAGCGAGAAGTCGTACAACGGCGGCCACTACGTGAACCTGATGAACAGCGCCTATGACCGCTGCGGGATCGGCGTCTGGGTTTCGGGCGGCCGGGTCCGGCTCGTCATCGACTTCTACCACCCCCGCTAGTCGACGCCTCCCGGGACCGGGACCATCGGGCGAGAGACGACGGGGCTCCCGGACGCGAGGATCCAGCCGTGATCCGCAACGCCGTCATCCACATTACCAATGAGCAGCCGCTGCTCGCCGACCTGTACGAGATGCCCGGGACCCGCGACGTCAGCCTGATCTGCACGAACGTCCGGATGCTCGACGGCAAGAAGCCCCTGTTCATCGACCACGCGAGCTCCGTGTTCGTCTTCCCGTACCTCCACATCCGATTCATCGAGATCGTGGCCGCCGAGGCAACAGGCACGCTCGAGTCGCCCGTCGAGAAGCCCGAGACCACCGTGCCCGATCAATCCGGAAACGACGACAGCGAAGCCGACCTCGAGCTCGACGAAGACTTCCTGCGCCGGATCCGCGAGGTCTGACGACGCCCTCGACATTCAGGGTGATCATCGAGTTGGAGCACCGACGAGCCCGCGCTACGCTCCTGCGGTGATCCGCCTCGCCATCGTCGATGACCATCCCGCAATCGCGGCCGCCATCGAGGCGGCGATCGGCGGCCGCGACGATCTCCGGCTCGTCGGCACGGCGACGAGCGCGACTGCGGCTCTCGACCTCGTCACGCGAACGGGCCCCGATGTGGTTGTGTGCGACCTGTGGCTCGACGGCGAGCCGGCCGGCCTCGACATCCTCGCCGCGCTGACGTCGGGCGTGACCGGTCAGCCAGTTCCGCGCGTCCTCGTCCTGAGCGGCTTCGACCAGCCGAGCTTCCTGCGCGCCGCGTTCGAGGGCGGAGCCGCCGGCTACGTGTCGAAATCGAGCCCCGTGGAGGCGATCGTCTCGGCCATCGAGGCGGTCGCGGCCGGCGAGACGATGTTCCCGCCGGTGACCCTCCGCGCGCTGCGCGACGCCCCGCGGCGGCCGAGTGCTCGCGAGCTCGGAGCCATCCGGCTTCTTGCCCGGGGCGCGTCGAACGACGAGATCGCGGTCGGGCTCGGGATCAGCATCAAGACCGTGGAGAGCCACCTCCGGCGGCTGTTCGGGCGGTACGGAGTCCTGAGCCGGACGGAGCTGGCGATGCTCGCGGTCCGCGAGGGCTGGCTCGGCACCGATCCGTGAAGCTCGCGGCCCAGCGTCGCGGCGAAGTCCCGGCTTGGGCGGGCGTCGATGTCGCGATCGCCGTGTTCGTGGTGACGGCCGTCGCGACCACGGCCGGTAGCCTCGCCCAGCCGGCCACCCTCCCGATCGGTCCGATCCCGATCCTGCTCGCCCTCGCCGCCTTCTGTGTCGCCGCGCTCGCCCGGCGAGCAGCTCCGAACCTCGCCTGGATCGCGACGATCGCCGGGTCGTTCGCCGCGGGATCGATCCCGATCGCCCAGGCGCGCGTCGCCAATCCGACCCTGCTCGGAGCGGTTCCATGGCTCGGGTTTGCGGTCCCCGCCGGCGTCGGCGCGATCGTGACCCTGGCGATCGGGGCGGCCTACGCCTGCCGGCCGGAGCGGCGCCTCGGGCGCCCCGCGGTTGTGGTGAGCATCGGGCTGGTCGTGTGGCTCGTGATCGCGGTCGCGACGACGATCTGGGCGGTGTTCGCCGGCGAGCGGACGGACCCGGCATTTACCTGGATCGATGTCGCAACGGCCCCGATCGGCGGCTTCGTGCCTTCGGTCGTGGTCCTCATCGCGCTCGGGGCGATCGCCGACGTCCGGGCCGGTCTGAAGCGGGTCCGGGAGCGACGCGGACCCGCCCCTCGTGGCCAGGCCGAGTCCGGCGCCGGCTCCAGCCCTGGCCTCGGCTCCCCCGCAGGCCCAGGCTCCAGGGCAGGCCCGGGCTCCGGCACCCGCGCCGGCTCCGCCGCGGAGGCGTGGGAGCTGGCGGTCGCGACCGTCCGTGAGCTCCTTCCGGGCCAGTCCGCCGCGGACGAGCGCTCGGTGCTCGCGGAGCGGACGAAGCTCGCGGGCGATCTTCACGCCGTCGTCCTGCCGGGACTTCGCCAGGCGATCGCCGAGGCCGAGGCCGGGGGCGACCCCGATGCCCTGGCTCGTCGCCTCCGGACCGTCGACCTCGAGCTGGAGCGCCTCATGGCCGATCGCTGGCCGGTCGTCCTCGATGCCTTCGGGCTCGTCGCCGCCCTCGAGGACCTGGCGGAGCGAATCGAGGCCGACACCGCGCTAGACGTCACGATCGACGTGGAGCGCGCAGGCGAGCGGCCGCCCCTTGCGATCGAGCGGGCGGCCTGGCGGGTGGCCCAGGTCGCCGTCGACAACGTCGTGCGTCACGCGGCCGCGACCACGATCACGCTGACCGTCGCGGTCGAGGCGGAACGTCTCCACCTCGTCGTCGGCGACGATGGCCGGGGCTTCGACCCGACGGTCGCGGGTGCCATTCGGAGCGGGGCGCGGGGCCTGGCGGACGCGTCTCGCCGGGCCGCCACGGTCGGCGCGGACGTCCGGGTCGAGCCCGGCGCGGACGCCGGGACGGTCGTCGTCTTTGACTGGAGCCGTCCGGCTCGGTGACCGTCATCGGGCTACGCCCGACGCTTGGCGGCGGCGTCGAGGCTGATGGTCGCGGTTGGCTGAGCGTGCACGACCCTGTGCTACAGTCCCGGCCGTGTCAAAGAACCTCGTGATCGTCGAATCGCCTGCCAAGGCACGGACGATCGAACGCTATCTCGGTGCCGACTACAAGGTTCTCGCGTCCTACGGCCACGTCCGCGACCTGCCCGAAAACCCCGGCAAGGGCAAGTTCGGCGTCGATGTCGACCATGACTTCGCGCCCGAGTACGTCGTCTCCGATGACCGTCGCAAGCAGCTCGCGGAGATCACCAAGGCGGTCAAGATCGCCGACGATGTGTGGCTCGCGACCGACCTCGACCGAGAAGGGGAGGCGATCGCCTGGCACGTCGCCGAGGCTGCCCACGTGCCCGCGTCCAAGGCCCACCGGGTGACCTTCAACGAGATCACCGAGGGCGCCATCAAGGATGCGTTCGCCCACCCACGCGACATCGATACGAACCTCGTTGACGCCCAGCAGACCCGCAGGATCGTCGACCGTCTCGTTGGCTATACGCTCAGCCCGCTCCTGAGCCGGAAGATTCGGTCGGGGCTGTCGGCCGGCCGCGTCCAGTCGGTCGCGGTCCGCCTCGTCGTGGAGCGCGAGCGCGAGATCGTCGCGTTC
>JACDAH010000276.1 GCA_013695505.1 Chloroflexota bacterium
GTCAGGAGCGTGTTCGGGGCCTCGAGCAGGGGCGAGCCGGTCGGCGGCTCATGGTCGAACACGTCGATCCCGGCTCCGGCCAGCTGGCCGCTCGCCAACGCCTCGGCGACGGCCGCCTCGTCGAGGATCCCGCCGCGGGCGACGTTGAGCAGGATCGTGCCCCGCTTCATCCGGGCGATCTGGTCGCGCCCGATCAGGCCCCGCGTCGTTCGCGTCAGGGGGACATGGACCGTGATCACGTCGGCCCGCTCGATCAGGCGGTCGAACTCCACCAGCTCGACGCCGAAGTGGGCGGCCTGCTCGGCGCTGACGAACGGGTCCGAGGCCAGGACGACCATCTCCATCGCAACCGCACGGACCGCGATCGCCTGGCCGATCTTGCCCAGCCCGACGATCCCGAGGGTCCGGCCGCGCAGCTCGAGGCCGGTGAACTGGGTCCGCTTCCACTCGCCGCGCCGGACCGAGGCATCGGCCGCGGCGACCTTGCGGGCGACGCCGTAGAGCAGCGCGAGCGTGTGCTCGGCGGCCGCGATGGTGTTGCCAGTCGGGGCGTTGACGACGGTGATCCCCGCCGCAGTCGCTGCATCGAGATCGACGTTGTCGACGCCCACCCCGGCCCGGCCGATGACCTGGAGCCGGCTGCCGGCGGCGGCGATCACCGCGGCGTCGACCTGGACCTGGCTGCGGACGACGAGCGCGTCGTATCCGGGCAGGATCGCGCAGAGCTCGTCGCGGGTGATGCCGGGCCGCTCGTCGACGTCGTGCCCGGCCCGCAACCGCTCGACGCCCTCGGGGGCGATCGGCTCGACGACCAGGATCCTCACGCGGTGACGGTGGCCGGGGTCGGCTCGGGCGACTGGTCGGCCCCGAGGGGGGAGCCGACGTCTGAGCCTGGGGCGCTCGCGCCCGCGGCCCCGGTCTGCACCGCAAGCGCGGCAGCCTGGGCCGCGCCGACCGCCCGACCCGGTTCGATCCGACGGCCCTGCTCGAGCGCCACCCGCTCGAGAACTGCGATGACGCCAAGGATCTCGTCGACCGTCACCGAGCCGAGGTGTCCGAGCCGGAAGATCTTCCCTGTCAGCTTGCCCTGGCCGCCGGCGAGGACGACCCCGTGGCTCTTGATCGCGGTGTTGAACGGCTTCCAGTCGTGGCCGTCAGGGAGGTTGGCCGCGGTGACGGTCTTCGACGCGAACCGCGGGTCGGCGAAGAGGCTGAACCCAAGGGTCTCGAGACCCGCCCGTGCCGCCGCTGCGCATGCCTCGTGACGGGCGAACACCCCGTCCTTACCCTCCGCGTGCATCAGTCGGAGCCCCTCGTCGACCTGGTAGACGACCGCGATCGCCGGAGTGAACGGCGTCTGGCCGAGTGCCGCCGACTCGCGGTGGGAGCGAAGGTCGAGATAGAACCGCGGCATCTTCGCGGTCTCGATGGCGGCCCAGCCGCGCTCCGATGCCGCGATCATCGCCAGGCCCGGAGCGGCCATCCACGCCTTCTGCGACCCGGTCACGACCAGGTCGATGCCCCATGCATCCATCTCGAACGGCACGGCACCCAGGCCGGACACCGAATCGACGAGGATCAGCGTCTCGGGCGCGACATCGCGGATGGCGGCTGCGAGCTCCGCGACGGGGTTCATCACCCCGGTCGAGGTCTCGTTGTGGGTCAGCAGGACGGCGCGATAGCCGGGATTCGCGGCGAGCGCGTCTCGGACGACGGCCGGATCGGCTGCATAGCCCCACTCGACCTCGATCTTCGTCACGTCCGCGCCATAGATCCCGGCGATCTTCGCGAATCGGTCGCCGAAGCTGCCGATCGAGACGCCGAGGACGCGATCGCCGGGGGAGAGGGTGTTGACGATCGCGGCCTCGAGACCGCCCGAGCCGGCGCACGTCAGCATCGCAACGTCGCTGGTCGTGCCGAAGAACGGCTTCATTCCATCGAGGATTCGGCCGAGCATCGCCGCGAACTCGGGTCCGCGATGGTTGATCATCTGGTGCCCGCCGGCTTCGCGCACCGATGGCGGAAGGGCGGTCGGCCCGGGGATCCGAAGGTTGGGCTCGAAGCGGTCCACTGGGGAATTCTCCTGGGCGGCGTGGGCAGACGACGGGGTCGGTGACGGTGCCCCGATGGTCGCAGAAGCGCCGCGATCGTGCCAGTGCCTGCCAGTCTCCGGCGACGACGAAGGACGTTGCCCGATCGATCCACGCGGCCGACCGGTTTGGGGCCGGCGTCGCAGCCTGCCGCCCCCGAACGTCAACCCTCGACCACCCGAGACGGAGCCCTGTCCCTTGCATTTCCCGCGAGCCCGCGTTCCCGCCGCATTCCCTCGCCTCCGAACAGACGGCCGCCGCACCCGCCGCAGGAACGCCCTGATCGCGGTCCTTCTCGTCGGGCTGGTCGGCGGCGTCATCGGCCTCGGGGCGATCGCGACCAACACGATGGGCGCAGGGCGCCTGTTCGAGCGGTTCGTCGCCAAGGTCGACGGCTTCCTCGCCGGGCCGCCGCCGCCCGACCGGGTCACGGAGCCGACGCTCGTCGTCACGCCCAGGCCCGCCAGCCCGTCGGCGAACCCGACGCCGACCCTGCCGCCCGCCGAAAGTGGCAAGCCCCCGCCAACCCCGGCACCGACGCCGACGCCGATCCCCCGCGTCGCGGTCGACGTCGACATCCTCAAGGATCATGAGGCGGTCTTCGCCCATGAACTGCACGAGGACTGGTGCTCCCCCGCCGGGGTTTCGATGGTTCTCGCCATCCTCGACAAGGGTGCACCGACCGAGGCGCGCCAGCGGGAGCTCGCGAGCCGGATCCACGAATGGGAGACGTACAGCGACAGCCACAACCTCCAATGGGGGCCGTCGGCGATGGTCAAGGCCCTCTCCGCGTACGGCGCCGTCGGATACAGGGTCGTCGCCTACGAAACACGGGCCGACGCGCTCCGAGGCGCCGCCAGCGCGATCAGCACGACCAACTCGCCGGCGATCCTCCTTGCCTGGCGCGGCGCCCACACCTGGATCATGACCGGCTACCGGGCGAACGCCGACCCGAGCGTCTTCGACGACGCCAAGGTCAGCGGGACCTACATCCTCGATCCGTGGTTCCCGTGGAACTCGTCCATCTGGGGCCAGTCCGACCCACCGGGCACCTTCCAGGATGCGTCGGAAATGGTCCGCAACTTCCTGGCGTGGAAGCGACCGGAGGGCCTGTATCCCGGTCGCGACGGCAACTTCATCGTCGTCCAGCCGACGGTCCCGCGCACCTGACCGACCCCCGGCCCGCCGGCGTCAGCCCGAATCATCGTCCGCGATCGGGACCGCGGCCAACGGCGGCGACCCGATCGTGCCGGTCCGGCCGACCCGCCTCGCGACGGCGACCACGAGCACCGCGATCTTGACGGCGCCGCCGGCGGCATAGGCGAGCGCGATCCCGGTCACGCCGATCGCGGGCACGAGGACCTGCGAGGCGACGACGAGGACCGCGAGCCCGGAGATCGAGGCCGCGACCTGCCAGATCGTGTTGTGGGTCGCGTACAGGGCCCGCGACAGGGGATAGGAGAGGCCGTCGATCGGGATCGAGATCGTGAAGGCGAGGAGGAGCCCTGCCGTCAGGTTCACGGCGTCCGGTCCGAACCGCCCGCCACCGAGAAGGATCGAGACGAGCGGTCGGGAGAGGATCGCAAGGACGACGGCGGCGAGGGTCGTCAGAGCCCCGATCGTCACGACATTACGGATGAGGGTTCGCCGGAACAGGGCGGTGTCGCCGACGGCGTAGGCCCGCGACAGGACGGGAAAGACCGCGAGGGAGAACGCGATGGCGATCACCTGGACGGGGACGAACTGGTAGTCGAGGACGTAGGACAGCGCCGACGCGGTGCCGGCGGCGACGCCCGCCGCGAGGACGGTCATGAATGACACGATGATTGGATCGATCGGGTAGCTGACCATCCGCGGCAGCATCAGCGCGAGGAACTCGCGAAACGGCGGCGTCTTGAAGCCGAAGCCCGGGCGGATCCGGAACCCGATCCGGTGCGCCCCGATCGCCCGAATCGTGACGTGGGCGACCGCGCCGCCGACCGCGCCGATCGCGGGCCCGTAGATCCCGACGGACGGCACGAGAAGGACCGCCCCGATGACGATCCCGGTCGTGTAGAGGATCGGCGCGAGGCCATAGAGCAGGAACTGGCGGCGGACGACCAGGACGTCGGCCAGGGTGTTCGAGGCGGCGAACAGGATCTGGGCGACGCAGTTGATCCGAAGCAGGTTCACGTAGAGCGCGCGCGTCGGGGCATCGAAGTCCTTCCAGACCGTGTCGGCGATCCACGGCGCGGCGACGAACAGGATCGCGACGGCGACGGTCATGACCGCGACTGCCCCGGTGAGGACCGTCTGGCCGAACGCCTCCGCCTCGCGCCGGCCGGCCTCGTCGTCGGTGCCGAGGAGCCGGCTGAAGATCGGCACGAATGGCGCGGATAGCCCCGACGCGACGAGGATGTCGAGCGCGATCTCCGGGATCCGGAAGGCCGCGTTGTAGGCGTCCAGCTCCGGCCCGGCGCCGAACTCATTGGCGAGGATCCGGTTCCGGACGATCCCGGCGGCAAAGTAGCCGAACGACAGGACCGACAGGAGGAGCGCCCCGCGCGGGAACACGCGGTCGATGAGTCGGCGGAGCAGGGTCATACGGGCTTGGGCGTCCGGACCGGCATCGTTCCTCCTGGTCGGATCGTATGGGGAGGGACGATCGCCCGGGAGCCCCTGCGACGCCGGACATGGGCCCAGCCCGAGCCCGTCGCCTAGCTCGCGTCCTTCTTCTGGGTCTCGGCGAGCTTCTTGCGATTGATCTCGCGCGGCTTCAGGGCGTCCGACATCGACGCCGTCGGCGGGTCGACCCGGTTCTTCCGGCGTGGCTTCTCCTCGCGAGCACGGGCGCGCGCGTCCATCCGGGCCGCGACCGTCGATTCGTAGCCCTGGTCGTTCGGGACGTAGTAGCGCCGGTCGACCAGCTCGTCGGGCAGGTACTGCTGGCTCACGTCGTCGCCTTCGTAGTCGTGCGGAAACTTGTAGCCGACGCCGATCCCATGTGCCTTCATCCGGCGATCTCCGGCGCTGCGCAGGTGATTCGGCACCGGCAGCGAGCCGAGCTTCATCACGTCCGCCATCGCCGCCCCGTACGCTCGCCCGACCGAGTCCGACTTCGGCGCCGACGCGATGTGGATCGTCGCCTGGGCGAGGGCGTATTGAGCCTCGGGCAGCCCGATGTGGTCGAGCGCCTGGGCCGCCGCGACGGCGACCTGCAGGGCGCGCGGGTCGGCGTTGCCGACGTCCTCCGAAGCGCTGATGATCAGCCGCCGGACGATGAACCGGGGATCCTCGCCGGCCGCGATCATGGCGGCCAGCCAGTAGAGAGCCGCATCCGGGTCGTTGCCGCGGAGGCTCTTGATGAACGCCGAGACGGTGTCGTAGTGGCCGTCGCCCGCGCGGTCGTAGGCGAGGATCCGCTGCTGAGCCGCCGCCTCGACGTCCTCCAGTCGCGGCGACACCCGGCCGTCCTTGTCGCGGATCCCCTCGTCCTCGGCCAGCGCGGCGGCACCCTCGAGGACGTTCATCGCCGTTCGCGCGTCGCCGCCGGCCAACGACACGAGGTGGTCGAAGGCCGCCTCGTCGAGCGCCACGCCGCCCTTCGGTCCGAGGACGCCCGCCAGACCTCGCTCTCCGTCATCGAGCGCGCGCCGGACGACCGTTGCCACGTCCGCGTCGGCGAGCGTCTCGAGCCGCCAGACTCGCATCCGCGACAGGAGCGCGGCGTTGACCTCGAAGTAGGGGTTCTCGGTCGTGGCCCCGATCAGGGTGACGGTGCCGTCCTCGACGTGGGGCAGGAGGGCGTCCTGTTGGGCCTTGTTGAAGCGGTGGATCTCGTCGAGGAAGAGGACGGTCCGCTGCTGGTTGAGGGCGAGCCGGTCTTGGGCCTCGGCGATCGTTGTCCGAACCTCGGCGACGCCGCTCATCACCGCTGACAGGCTGACGAAATGGGCGCCGATCTCCTGCGACAGGAGGCGGGCGAGGCTCGTCTTGCCGGTCCCCGGCGGGCCCCACAGGAGCGTCGACGACAGGTGGCCGCGGGCGACGCTCCGACGGAGCGGACCGCGCTCCCCGACGAGGTGCTCCTGGCCGACGAACTCGGCCAGCGATCGCGGGCGCATCCGGGCGGCCA
>JACDAH010000171.1 GCA_013695505.1 Chloroflexota bacterium
CAACGCCGAGATCGCGATCATCGAGACGGCCGACGAGGCCGGAGCCGGCGCCTCGGGCGAGGGGGCGGGAGCCGACGTCGGCGGCGTCCTCGGCGCACCCTTGTCGTCGGGCGCCGCGGCATCGGCGGGGGTCTGCTTCGCGTCGGTCGACACGGCCGGTGCGTCGTCCGCCGTCTCGATCACGGCGATCTCGGCATTGTTGGGGACGGTCGCGCCCTCCTCGGCGAGGATCTCCTTGAGGATGCCTGCGAACGGCGATGGGACCTCGGCGTTGACCTTGTCCGTGATGACCTCGACGAGCGGCTCGTACTTCTCGACCGTGTCACCGGGCTGCTTGAGCCACTTGCCGATCGTCCCCTCGGCCACGCTCTCGCCGAGCTGGGGCATCGTCACCTTGGCCACGTGTGTTCCTCCGGATCCTCGGGCGGTTCGGGCCCGCCATCGCGTGTTCGCGCCATAGTGTCGCGCATCGAGCCGTCGAGCGCCGCATCGAGCGCCCGTGGCAGACTCGCCCGGATGCTCCGCCCGTTCCGCCAGATCGACGTGTTCACGCGCGAACCGTATCGAGGCAACCCGGTTGCCGTGGTCCACGGCGCCGGCGGTATCACCGACGAAGGGATGCTCCGGTTCGCCCAGTGGACCAACCTGTCGGAGACGACCTTCCTCCTTCCAACGACCGATCCTGCCGCGGACTACCGCGTCCGGATCTTCACGCCCGCCTCGGAGCTGCCGTTCGCCGGCCATCCGACGCTGGGTTCGTGCCACGCGTGGCTCGAGGCGGGAGGAGTGCCCCGGGACCGGGCGACGGTGATCCAGGAGTGTGCGGCCGGCCTGATCCGGATCCGTCGCTCTGAGGACGGCGCGCTCGCGTTCGCCGAGCCGCCGCTGCTCCGCGGCGGGCCGGTCGAGGCGGCGACGGTCGGGCATGTCGCCGATGTCTTGGGTATCTCGCGGGCAGCCATCGTCGACGCCCAGTGGGCCGACAATGGCCCCGGCTGGGTCGCCGTCCTGCTGTCGTCGGCGGCCGAGGTTCTCGCCCTCCGGCCTGGCTTCGTGGACCTCGACCTCGGCGTCGTCGGGCCGTATCCCGAGGGCAGCGAGGTCGCGTTCGAGGTCCGAGGCTTCTTCCCGCTCAACGGCGCGACGGTCGAGGATCCGGTGACCGGGAGCCTGAACGCCTCGCTGGCAGGCTGGCTCATCCGGTCGGGCCGCGCGGCGGCACCGTGGATCGCGAGCCAGGGCACCGCGCTTGGGCGAGCCGGGCGAGTTCGCCTGACCCAGGACGAGGGCGGCACGATCTGGACCGGTGGCGAGAGCGTGACCTGCATCCGCGGCGAGGTCGAGATCTGACGAGGGGTACCTGACAGCGCCTGTCCGGACGACGCGCTCGGGCGGCTCATCGGACGCTACCTGACTGCCTTCCCGGGTTCGAGCCACGAGATGATCGCGCGGCGGTGAGCCGGCGGCCGCATGGCCGGCATCAACCGGGCGCTCGCTCGATTGCCAGATGTGCTCGTGAAGGTCGACGTCGAGGGGTCACGCGGGCTCGTCCGGCGGGCCGATCTCGAGGCGCTCACGGCGGCCGGCGAGGGCGGTCACAGCCGGCTGGCGGGTGAGATCGGCCGCTTCCGACCAAGCGACCAAGCAGGCCCTGGAGCCGTCCTTGACCATGAATCCGGTCTGGTCCGGGCCGGTCGTCATCGACGTCTTGCAGCGAGCTCCTCGGCGACGGCCCGGAACCCCGGGACAGTCCGGGCGGTCAGCGCATCGAGCTCGTCGAACAGCCCCTCGTCGACCTTCGTGAAGTTGAAGCACGCCTTGCCCTGCTTCCGGCGCAGGAGCTCCGGGGAGAGCGAGGCCTCAAGCTCGGGCGACACGTAGACCGGCATCAGGTAGTAGCTGACGTAGCCCGTTCCCACTCGGGTGCCGGCCACGTAGCCCCACGGCTTGCCCTCGAGACCGGGCACCTCGAGCGCCATGCCTGCCGGGCCGTCCTTCGTCACGACGAGATCGCCGCGGTTCTTCAGCACGATATCGCGGAGCCGCTCATGGACCGCGGCGAAGACGCTCACGGCCGGGCCTCGGGCGGCGGCGGCGTGGGCGACACGTCGATCTTCACGACGCCCGCTCGGGCGTAGCGTCGGAACGCCCGCTCGACAAGCGTCTCGAGCTCGCTCAGCAGCGCGTCGTCGACGGTCGCGAAGCTGAACGCGGTGCGACTGCCCTGGAGGCGCTTGCGGAGCGCGGGCGAGATGGCGTCGAGCAGGTCGGGCCAGGTGTGGACTGGCTTGAGGTAGAGGCTGGCGTACGTTGAGCCGGGTTTGACGAAGGCGAAGAAGTCGTGGGCCTTGGCGTCCGGCCGGGTCAGCGTCTTCATGCCGTAGACCGACCCGATCACGAGTCGATCGTTGTAGGCGTCGACGATCTTCCGGAGTCGCGCCTCTACCAGCCCGACATCGGCCATCAGTACGCCGCCAGCTTGCGGATCCCGGCTTCGATCTTCTCGGGATTGACCATGAACCAGTCCTCGAGGACGTGGTTGTAGGGCACGCCCGGAACGTCCGGTCCGGCGATCCTCGTCACCGGACCGTCGAGGTAGTCGAACGCCTCCTCGGCGACGATCGCGGCGACCTCGGCGCCGTACCCGCCGAACCGGTTGTCCTCGTAGACGATCAGGCACTTGCCGGTCTTGCGGACCGAATCGAGGACGGTCTCCTTGTCGAGCGGTCGGAGGGTCCGGAGGTCGACGACCTCGACGCTGATCCCGTCGTCGGCGACGCGATCGGCCGCCTCGAGAGCGTAGTGCGCCATCAGCCCGTAGGCGATGACCGTGACCTGGGTCCCTGGATGGGTCACCTGGGCCTTGCCGAGCGGGACCGTGTACTCGCCGTCGGGGACGTCGCCGCGAACCGAGCGGTACATCTTCTTGTGCTCGAAGAACAGGACCGGGTCGTCGTCACGGATACAGCTCCGGAGGAGGCCTTTCGCGTCATGCGGCGTCGAGGGGATGACGACCTTGAGACCCGGCACGTGGGTATAGAACGCCTCGACCGACTGCGAGTGGTAGAGCGCCCCGTGGACGCCGCCGCCGTACGGCGCGCGGACGACCATCGGCGCGGAATAGCCGTTGTTGCTTCGATAGCGGAGACGGGCCGCCTCCGACACCAGCTGGTTGAACGCGGGATGGATGAAGTCGGCGAACTGGATCTCGGCGATCGGGCGGAGGCCGCCGATGGCCGCCCCGATCGAGGTCCCGATGATCTGGCTCTCGGTCAGCGGCGTGTCGATGACCCGGTCGTCGCCGAACTCGTCCCACAGGCCGTCGGTCGCGAGGAAGACGCCGCCCTTCTTGCCGACGTCCTCGCCGAGGATGATGACGTTCTCGTCGCGGGCCATCTCCTCGCGCAGCCCGTCGCGGATCGCCTCGATGAAGGTCTTGAGGGCCATCAGCGAGCGCTCTCGTCGATCGGCGCGGCGGCCTCGTCGGCCGCGGCGTCGTCAGCCGCGGCGTCGTCAGCCGCGGCGTCGGAGTCCGGCGCGGAGTCGGAGCCTGACGCGGTCTCCTCCCCCATCCCCCACGGCGGCGGGCTCTCGGACGGCCAGTCCTCGGCGTAGACCCAGCGCATCGCGGTCGACGGGTGCGGGTCGGGCTGCGCCTCGGCGTACTCGGTCGCGTCATGGACGTCCGCCGCGATCGCCGCGTTGATCTTCTCCTCGGCCTCGGGCGTCAGGATCCCTGCCGCGACGAGCTGCTCGCGGAACTTCGGCACCGGGTCGAGCGACTTGTCGGCCGCCAGCTCCTCCTCGGAACGGTATTTCGTCTGCTGATCGTCGCTTGAATGGCCCGTCAGCCTGGTGACCTTGGCCTCGATCAAGGTCGGACCGTCGCCGGCCCGGGCGCGAGCAACCGCGTCGCGCGCCGCGGCGTAACAGGCGAGGACGTCGGAGCCGTCGACCGTGACGCCCGGAATCCCGTAGCCGGCGGCCCGCTGGGCCACCGACGAGCCTGCCACCTGACGCGCCAGCGGGACCGAGATCGCATACCCGTTGTTCTCGACGATGAAGATGAACGGCAGCTTGTGGATCGCGGCGAAGTTCAGACCCTCGTGGACGTCGCCCTGGTTCGACGACCCCTCGCCCATGATCGTGAGCGCCACCTGGCCGGTCTTGCGAATCCTGGCAGCGAGCGCCAGGCCGACCGCATGGAGGAGCTGGGTCGCGACCGGCGACGACACCGACACGAGGTTGTGCTCGTGCGAGCCGTAGTGACCGGGCATCTGGCGGCCGCCGGACGACGGATCGGATGCTGTCGCGTACTGGGCGGTCATGATGTCGCGCGGGCTCATTCCGAACGTCAGGCAGGTCGCGATCGAGCGATAGAACGGGGCGATCCAGTCCTTGCCCTTCTCGAGCGCCCACGTGACGCCGACCTGCGCACCCTCGTGGCCCTGGCCGCTGATCACGAACGGGATGCGCCCCGCCCGGTTGAGGATCCACATCCGCTCGTCGACCGCCCGGGCAAGGGCGACGAGTCGGTACATCTCGAGGAGGTCGTCGCCTGATAGGCCGAGGTCGGCGCCGAGCGCGTTCCTGGCGTCCTTCGCGTTCTTCGCGCCCGAGCCGGCGGAGCGCTCGGAGACGGCCATCAGAAGTTGATCGACCGGCCGTCGACCGCCATCGCGGCCTCGCCGAGGATCTCCGACAGCGTCGGATGAGCGTGGGTCGCGCCGCCGATCTCCCACGGCGCCGCCTCGAGCTCGAACGCGACCGATGCCTCGGCGATCAGGTCGGTTGCGTGCGGCCCGATCAGGTGGATGCCGAGCGTCTCGTCGGTCTCCTTGTCGGCGACGATCTTGCAGAAGCCCTCATAGTCGCCGCCGATGATCGCCTTGGCGATCGCCTGAAACGGGACCTTGCCGACCTTGATCGGCCGGCCGCGCTCCTCGGCCTGCTGCTGGGTCAGCCCGATCGAGGCGATCTCCGGGCGGCAGTACGTCGCCCGCGGCTGCTTGACGTAGTCGACCGGGTGGACGTCCTTGTCGCCGGCGATGATGTGGGCGGCGACGATGCCTTCGTGCGCCGCCGTGTGGGCGAGCATCAGCCCGCCCACAATGTCGCCGATCGCGTAGACGTGAGGCTCCTTCGTCCGCTGCCGGCCGTCGACCTTGACGATCCCCTTGTCGAGCTCGACCTTCGTCGTCTCGAGGCCGATCTCCTCGACGTTCGTCGCCCGCCCCGCGGCGACGAGAAGCTGCTCCGCCCGGAGCTCCTGCGGCTCCTTGCCCTCGGGTCCGACGACGAGACAGATCCCGTCATTCGTGACCTCGACCTTGGCCGCGTCGAAGCGGGCATTGGTCATCACCGTCATCCCGCGCCGGGCGAAGCTCCGCTCGAGGGCCTGGCTGACCTCGCGATCCTCGAGCGGCACGATCTGCGGGAAGTACTCGAGGAGCGTCACCTTCGTCCCGAGATCCTGGTACATCGAGGCGAACTCGCAGCCGACCGCGCCGGCGCCGATGATCACGATGTCCTTCGGGATCGTGGTCGAGCGGAGGACGTCGTCGCTGGTCAGGATCCGCTCGCCGTCCGGGGCGAGGCCGGGCAGGCTCTTGACCCGACTGCCGGTGGCGAGGATGACATCGGTCGCCTGGAGGACGCGATCGCCGCCCTTGCCGGGGGTGCCGTCGTCGCCGGGCTGGGTGACGCGGATCTTGTTCGGGCCCTCGAGACGGCCGCGACCGGCAACCCACGTGACCTTGTTCTTGTCGATGAGGGTCTTGAGCCCGGTCCACATCCGCTTCACGACCTGGTCCTTGCGGGCCGCCATCTGGACGTAGTCGATGCCGGGCTCGCCCGACAGGGTCAGGCCATAGTCCTTGGCGTGGCGGACGTGCTCGGCGAAGTCGGCGGATTCGAGGAGAGCCTTGGTCGGGATGCAGCCGCGATGGAGGCACGTGCCGCCGATCTTGTCCTCGTCGACGAGGGCGACCTTCAGGCCCAGCTGGGCCGCCCGGAACGCCGCCGTGTAGCCGCCCGTGCCCGCGCCGAGCACGACGAGATCAAAGTCATTGGATGAGCCGACGGCCATGCAGTCAGTGCGCCTCGCGTGCCACGGGCCGGCGCCTGCGGGAACGCCGGTTGGGCGGGTGGATCATGTGTGGCGATGGTACGCGGGCCCTCGCCGAGCCTGCAACCGACGGTTGGGCGCGACTCCGTGGCGGCCGGGTCGCGCGACGGGCGGTGCTAGACTCGCCGCCAATCGGCCCGGTTCTGCTGCACCCGTGGAGCGAATGGACGGCGCGACCCTCCTCCTCGATCTGGCGCTCATCGTCGGTGCCTACCTGTGCGGCTCGATCCCAATGGGAGTCGTGGTCGCGCGGCTGACCGGCGGCGTCGACCCACGCACGGTCGGCTCGGGGCGGACGGGCGGGACGAACGCGCTGCGGGCGCTGGGCCGGCGCCGCGCTGCCGTCGTTGTCTCGGGCGACCTCCTCAAGGGCATTGTCCCGGTTCTGGTGGCCCGTCTGGTGGCCGGTCAGGCCGTCGTCGAGGTCCTGTGCGGGCTGGCCGCGGTCGCCGGGGCGATCTGGTCGGTCTTCGTCGGGTTCCGGAGCGGGCGCGGCGTCGGGACGGGCGTCGGGACGATGCTCGTCATTCAGCCCGTGGCCGTCCTGCTCGCGACGCCGGTGTTCGTGCTGGTGATCCTGATCACCCGGTACGTGTCGCTGGGCTCGCTGTTGGGGTCGGCGGCGCTATTCCCTGCGATGCTCTTGATCTGGGCAGTCGCCTCCGGCGCCGTCGCGCCCCAATACCTCATGTACGCCGTGATCGGGCCGGCCCTGATCTGGGTCGCCCATGCCGACAACATCGATCGGCTGATCCACGGCACCGAGCGGAAGTTCGACCTGGGGATGCTGGCGGGGCGAGGCGGGTCGTCCGGCGGTGGCGCCGCCGACGGTTGACCGCGGAGTCAGCGGACCGGCGACTGCGAGCTCGGCTCCGGGCCGACCGGTTGCGGATCGCGGGGGGACATCGACCCCTCTATCACGTCACCTGGACGGCGGTTTCCGAGGGTTGCGACGTCACGATCCGGGAGCTTCCCGTCATCCACCTCTTCGTGCCCGATCAATCCGGCGTCATCGACGGGGCACGCGGCCTGATCGCGGCGAAGTTGAGGGTCGACGCCACCACCTTCGAGGTGGCGACGGAGCAGCCCGGGCACCACACGGGGCGCGGGGCGTAGCCGATCGCCGTTCGTCGACGTCCCGGATCGCTGGGCTAGTCCTGGCCCTGGAGTCGACTGGCGAGATCGATCGAGCCGTCGCGGGCATCGAGCGCGGCGATCAGGACCGGGATCAACGCGAGGGCGGCCAGCTGCGCGCCGCCCGACGCGGCGACGCCGAGGCTGGAGGTCGCGGCGGCCGCGAGGACCGCGAGAAGCCGCCGTCCGTTCCAGCCGACCCCCATCGCCCGGCGGAAGGCGCACTCACCGGCGAGATAGAGCGCGACGCCACCGCCGAGGATCAGGGCGTCGTCGACCCCGCTCCGGTCGGGCAGGTGGGCGATCGCGCCGTGGATCCCGGCCGCGGTTGCGACGATTCCCAGGAGCATCGGAATGAACGCGAAGAAGTAGCCGTTGATCGCCAGGCCGAACCGGGCCAGCGGGTCGGCCCCCGACATCGCGCGTCCGGCGATCTCCTCATCACCACCGAAATACGTCCACCACAGGCCGGCCGCGAGGGCCAACCCCAGGAGCGCGCCAATGAGCGTCCCGCCGTCGAGCGGGCGATCACCGGCCCCGACGCCGACCGCGATCACCGACTCGCCCAGCGCGATCAACAGCAACAGCCCGTGGCGCTCGACGAAATGGGCCGGCCGCAGCTCGAACGCGCCCGTCGAGCCCGCGATCCTGGGCGCGACGAACTGGACCGCGATGGCCAACGCCCATAGGCCGTAGGCCGCGGGCCTCGGGAGTGTCCCGGCGACGAGCACCGAGAGCGCCGCCAGGACGTTGAGCGGCGCGAGCCTGAGGAAGACGCCGGATCGGTAGGTCCGCGAGTAGAGACTGGCGTGGACGACCACCACAATCAGGTATCCGACGCCGAAGTAGACGCCGTCACCGTCGAAGATTCGCGGCAGAGCCAGGGCGCAGATGAAGAACGCGCCCATCCCGAGGATCAACAACAGGCGGCGAATTGGCCGATCCGGCGGAACGGCGTTCGTCAGCCAGGCGTAGCCGCCGTACATCCAGAACACGACGACGAACACGAGGACGACCTGGGCCACGGTTTCAGTTGACAGGCCGTGCTCGAGCAGGGCCGTCAGCTGGGTGATCGTGAACACGAAGACGAGGTCGAAGAAGAGCTCGAGCGTCGAGACGCGTGGCTCGTCGCCAAGCCCGTCGCCGAGGGTTGGGTCAAGCGGACGTTCAGTGGCCATTGCGCGGCACGATAGCGCGACAGCCGGACCGCGTTCACGACCCGCGCCCGTGGCCGTTTCGCCAAACCCGGCACGCCGGTCCGCGGAATCGAACGACCCGGGTCGGCTGACGACCCGGGCCGGGAACCCGCGGAGGTTCGGCGGACCTGTCGATCAGGTCCGCGCCGAGAGGACTAGTTAATAGGAGCTGCCACCGCGCTGACTGCGGAAGCAGTCCGAGCAGTAGACAGGCTTGCCACTGGTGGGGCGGAACGGGACCTGGGCGTCCTTGCCGCAGGACGAGCACGTTGCGGTGAACATCTCGCGGGGACCGCGATCGCGACCATAGCCGCCACCACCGCCGCCGGAGCTGTAGCCACCGCCGCCGCCGCCGCCACCGCCGCCGCTGCTGTAGCCACCACCGGCCGAGTAGCCACCACCGGCGCCGTAGCTGCCGTAGCTGCTCCCGGTCCCACCGCCGCCACTCGCATTGCGGGCAGCCTTGCGGCTGGCGCGACACGACGGGCAACGACGGGGCTCGGTGAACCCGCGCTGTGCGTAGAAGTCCTGCTCACTTGCGGTGAACACGAACTCCTGGCCGCAATCGGCACAGGTCAGATTTTTGTCGTTGTACACGAAACGAAAACTCCTCTCGGTAGCCGTGCGATCCCTCCGGGTTCTCGCGTCAGCCGTGAGAGGAGTCCGAGTCGTCGTCGAGCTACGTATGAACTTGCCGTGAGCGCTGCCACGGCCTTACCGCGCGGGAGTCTAGACGACTATCGACGGACTTGTACAGAGGTATTTTCGTCGATCGGCATCGATTCCGCCAATCCGCCGCCTCTGGCGCCCGTTCCGGGGCTCAATCCTCGGCCGCCCAGCCCCGCGTTCGGGCGACAGCCCGGGCCCACGCGCGGCGCCCCGCCGCCCGGTCCGTGCCGGAGGCGGTCGGCTCGAATCGGCGCTCGACGCGGCGCAGGCTCGCGATCTCGGCAGTGTCACGCCAGAACCCGATCGCCAGGCCCGCCAGTGCGGCGGCCCCGAACGCGGTCGTCTCGCGGACGGCCGGTCGTTCGAGGGAGCGGCCGAGCTGGTCCGCGACGAGACCGCAAACGAGGTCGCCCGCTCCCCCGCCGTCGACCCGCAGACCACGGAGCGGCGAGCCGAGATCGGCGTCCATCGCCTCGACGACGTCGCGGACCTGGGACGCGATCGCGTCGAGGGTGGCGCGAGCGACCTGGGCGGCGCCGCTCCCGCGGGTGAGACCGAAGATCGCGCCGCGCGCGTCGGGATCCCAGTACGGCGCTCCGAGCCCGACGAACGCCGGCACCACCACCACCCCGCCGCTGTCCGGCACCGATGCCGCCAGCCGTTCGATCTCGGCCGAGTCACGGAACAGGCCAAGCCCATCACGGAGCCACTGGACCGCGGCACCGGTCACGAAGACCGAGCCTTCGAGGGCGTACACGATCGGCGCATCGGGGCCCAGCCGCCAGGCGACGGTCGTCAGCAGCCCGTGGTTCGAGGCGACCGGGGTCTGGCCGGTGTTGGCGAGCAGGAATGCGCCGGTGCCGAGCGTGACCTTGGCCTCGCCGGGGCTGAAGCATGCCTGGCCGAATGTGGCCGCCTGCTGGTCGCCGGCCGCGCCTGCGATCGGGATCGGGCGCCCGAAGATCGACGGATCGGTCTCGGCGTAGACCTCCGAAGAGCTCCGGACCTCCGGCATCAGCCCCGCCGGGACCTCCATCAGGCGGACGAGATCGTCGTCCCAGGCGCCGCGCTGGATGTCGAGCAGGAGCGTCCGCGACGCGTTCGCGATGTCGGTGACATGGGTGCGTCCACCGGTCAGCCGCCAGATCAGGAAGGACTCGACCGTCCCGGCAGCGAGCTCGCCAGCCTTCGCCCGGCTGCGCAGCGGCGGGTCCTCGACCAGAATCTGACGGATCTTCGGGCCGCTGAAGTAGGC
>JACDAH010000179.1 GCA_013695505.1 Chloroflexota bacterium
GTGCTGATCCGGGCGATCGTCGACTCGTACGGCGTCGGCGCCCGGTCGGCGGCCCCGCCGAGCAGCACCAGGCCGACCAGCGTGAACACGATCGTCGCAATGCCGGCGGCACCCAGCGAAACGAACGGCCCGAACGAGGTCAGGAGGACCGGCATGAGGAACGCGCCCGCGGCCCCCGTGAGGGTGGTGATCGCGCCGAGGACTCCGACCCCGCGACCGCGCATCTCGTCGGGCACGAGACGTTGGAAGACGGTCGTCCCGACGACGTCGATGATCAGCGCGCCGGCGGCCAGGACGCCGATGGCCAGGAGCGCGGGCGGGAGGGTGGTCACGGTCCCGAGCGAGATCGTCCCCACGCCCGTGATCACGGCGCCGGCGAAGAGCGGCGCCCCGAGCCTGCGACCAAGGACGAGCGCTCCAGCGCCGATCCCGCCGAGGAGGCCTCCAACGCCGATGGCCGCATTCAGGAAGCCGTTGGCCTCCTCGCCGGCCTTGAGGACGTCGATCGCGAGGATGACGGTGATCACCTGCAGCCCACCGCCCAGGTATCCGGCCATGAGCTGGATGACCGTCAGGCCGGCCAGGGGGCGCAGCTGCAGGCCGCGCGCCGCGGGTGGGGGCGAGGCGGTCGCGGTATCCGGGGGCGTCGCGTTCGGGCCTGTCGGTGCGCTCGATGGTGCAATCAGGGGCTGATCGCCCAAACCCGCTTCAGGGGCACCCTCGCCGGCTGGGTCGACCACGGCCTTGCCGGCATGCGACGGCGGCAGCGACCACAGGACCGCGGCGATGAACAGGAACGAGAGGGCGTTGAGGACGAAGGCGATGAGCACGCTCCCGAGCGCGAGCACGACCCCGGCGATCGCGGGCCCGACGATGAAGCTGAAGTTCTGGATGCTTGCCCACGCGCTGTTCGCCGGTCCGAGCTGTTGCTCGTCGCGGGCCAGCGCCGGGAGGTAGGCCCCCATCGCCGGGTAGAAGAACGCCGAGCCGGCCGCCGCGCAGATGGCGACCGCCGCGATCAGTAATGTCGGACCGTGGGTCGCGACCAGGATCGCCAGCACGACCATGAGCGAGCAGCGATAGAGATCCGAGACAAGCAGGACCATCCGCCGGTCGAAGCGGTCGGCGATGAACCCGGCCGGCACGGACAGGAACACGTAGGGGAGAAGGCGCACCGCGCCAAATGCGCCGACGAGCGCAGCGTCGCCCGATTCGCGGAAGATGACGACGAAGATCGCCACGATGTACAGCCAGTCGCCAAAGCCGCTGACCATCTCGCCTAGGAGCAGCCGCATCAGCGGCACATTTCCGAGCAGATCGCGGTAGACGCGAAGACCCGACACGGGTGGGCTCTCCCTCCGCTCGGCGCGTCGTCCCGGCGCAACCGTCGAGCCGGCCGATCATACCGAGAGGAACCTGCGCTCGGAGGCCGGGCGCGCGTCCGGCTGCGGCCGCGATGGCGTCCAACGGGGTGGTCTGGGTTGCGCGCGACGGGCGACCTGAGCGGGTCCGGCGTTGGCGTCGGGTCGGTGTCCGACGGACCGCAGACGCGCCGAGCGCGTGCCCGGCGAGGAACTCCCGGACGTCCGACTCCGGGCCCGTCCAGCTCCTGGAACGCGGAGCCCGGCCGGCTCGACTGACCCGAAGGTACCGCCATCCGCCTGCCGTTCGGGTCGGTGCGTCGGCGCGATCTGGAGGTGACCATCTGCCCTCCGGCAGCGAGTCGTTCGTCCTCCTCCTCCCTCATCCATCAAGACGAGCTCGGCCGGGCTGAAAGGAACGCAATGACGAGCTCGATCGGGCTGCCCGGCAGTCGAACCCGCAAAGTCCTGACCCTGGCGATGGCCCTCACCCTCGTGGTCGGGGCGTCCGGCGCCGCGGATGCGGCCTACACGTACTCGAACACGACGCGCATGTACGCCTGCGTCAACAACATCACGAAGGTCGCCCGGATCGTCGTGCCGAAGAACGGCACCAGGGCCTGCAAGAGCGGCGAGACGCTCGTCAGTTGGTACAAGCGCGGAGCGACCGGTCCGCGCGGCGCGACCGGACTCACAGGCCCCGCCGGAGTAGCTGGCCCGGCCGGCGCCGATGGCGCGACCGGTCCTGCCGGCCCTGCCGGTGCTGACGGAGCGACCGG
>JACDAH010000189.1 GCA_013695505.1 Chloroflexota bacterium
AGGCGGCGGACGATGTCGGTCGGGAAGCGATGGTCCTTCTCGTGCTCCTCAACGATCGGCTCGACCTCGGTCTCCATGAAGTCGCGGACGGTCGAGCGGAGGAGCGCATGCTCCGGCGAGAGGTCGAAGTCCATGCCGCGAGCGTAGCACCGACGCGCCCGGGCACGGTCCGACGCGGCCGAGGCGGGCCGGTGCTAGCCTTCGGCGATGGATCCGGCCGCCGACCACGCCGATTCCGTCGCCGCGTCGCCGAAGACACCCGCGCCCCCGTCGCCCGGGCTGCCGCGCGCCCTCCGCCGCGAGATCCTCGAGCGTCTCCGTCGTGACGGGCCCGCCTCCCCTGACCAGATCGCCGCGGCGATCGGCGCCAGCCGGACCGGAGTCCTGCAGCAGCTCCGTGCGCTCGAGGAGACGCACTTCGTCAGCCGTCAGACCGTCCGCCACGGCGTCGGCCGACCGCGCCACCTGTATGACGTCACGCCCGATGCCCAGGAGCTCTTCCCCTCGAACTATGACGGCCTCGCGGCCGGGCTCCTGGCGGCGATCGGGGCGGTCGGCGGCGACGCGCTGATCGAGCAGGTCTTCCAGGCCCGCCGTCGCCAGATCGGCATCCGGGTCCGTCGCGAGCTCGACGAGCGAGTCGGGGTGGGTGCGCCGCTCGTTGACCGGGTGCGCGGCCTCGCGGTTCTCCAGGATGAACAGGGCTACCTCGCCGACGCCTCGATCGGTCTCGACGGCACGATCCGCCTCCGCGAGCACAACTGCGCGATCCTCGATGTCGCCAAAGGCCAGCGTTCGGCGTGCGACGCCGAGCTCGACTTGTTTCGCGAGGTCCTCGGCCCCGACGCCGAGGTCGTCCGCGAGACCCATATCGCGAGCGGCGATCGCTGCTGCTCGTACCGGATCGTGGAGCGGGCCGGGGATTGAGCGCGCGCGCCCTCGCGCCCACGGGCGCGCTCCGCGGGTGCGTAAGGGTGCCCTGTCGTTTCCGGTAGCCGCAGAACGAGCGGGCCATTGGCGCGCCAGGACGGCCGGGGGATGAGGCGCGCGCGCCCTTGCATGCCGCGCCCACGGCCGCGCTCCGCGGGCGAGCAAGGGGTCCCTGTCGTTTCCGGTAGCCGCATAACGAGCGGGCCATTGGCGCGCCGGGACGATCGATCCAGGGCTGCCGAAGTCCGGCCGATGTGATGAGCCGGATGATGGGGCATCCGAGGGTTCGGAAGTCCGGCCGATGCGAACGGCCGCGTCGAATATGCGGCTACCGGAAATGAGATGGCAGCCTCACTCGACGGTCGGCGGCGCGATCGAAGCCGAGCGTGATCATTCGCGTTCGGCGCCAGCATCCCGGCGCGCGCCCGCTACGCTTCCTCGCGCTCCACGGCCACGCGAGTCGCGGGCTCCATCCGGGCGGCGGGAACATCCGACACGTTCGGGACGAATGAGGCCGCCAGGGACGTGGCCGCCGCCTGCTCCTGATCTTCGACGCTCAGGATCCCGTAGCGGCCGAGTGAGGCCATCTCGTCGCGAATGTAGGTCTTGAGCATCTCGGGCCCGTCGGTGTTGATCGTGAACCTGACCTCGTTGCGGCGGAACTGGTCGAAGATCCAGCGGAACTCCTCCCAGCCCGATACCACCCGCGTATTGAGATTGGAGCTCGGGCAGATCTCGAGGACGATCCCCCGTTCCCGGATCATCGCCATCGCCCGCGGGTCGTAGGCCGCCTTGACGCCGTGGCCGATCCGGTCGGGCTCGAGCAGCTCGACGACCCGGGCGACCTCGTCGACCGGGCCGGACTCGCCGGTGTGGACGGTCAGCCCGAGCCCGTACTGGCGGGCCCGCCGGAAGAGCCGGCGATAGTCGGCGACTCGGAATGTGGCGCTCTCCGGACCGGCGATGTCGACGCCGACCACGCCCCGATCGCGCCAAGCGATCGCCTTCTCGACGATGATCTCGTTGAGCTCGAAGGGAAACGCGCGATCGAGGCAGAAGATGAGGCCCGGCTTCACCGGGTACTCGAGGCTCGCCCGGTCCATGCCCCGCGCCGCCGCCGCGATGATGTGATCGAGATCCTGCTCGCCGCCGCGGTTCCGCTTCATCGGGTTGAAGCGCAGCTCGGTGGTCGTGACGTTGTTCTTCCGGTAAGCGCCGCCGACCACCTCGTAGACCGCCCGCTCGACGGCGATCGGCGAGCTCTGGATCAGCTCGGTCCAGTGGAAGAGCTGGAGATACCCATCGAACGAGCGGTTGCGCTTGTCCGACACCGTGATCGTGTCGCGGAACTCCCAGTAATCGCGGGTCGGGAGCTTGATCCCCTGGGCGTGGGCGATGCTCCACATGATGGCGGGGGTGACGGCGCCGCCGAGGTGGCAGTGGAGCTCGGCGAGCGGGACCTTGCGGGAGAGCTGGCGGGCCATCGAGCTCAGGATAGCCGGTCGTCGTGGCGGATTCGCGGCGAGTCGTTGGGGCTGTCGGCGGACAGGGCAGCCGGTACGATGCGGCAATGGAACGTCGGTCGGCCCTTGCCCTCGCCCGCGCCGTCTCCGCCGCGCTCGTCCTGATCGCGATCCTCTTCCAGGTGAAGACGAATCTGGACGCGGGGAGCTTCAACCCGACCCGGTTCTTCGCGTTCTTCACGATCCTCAGCAACGCGTTCGGGATGATCCTGTTCTTCGTCCTCGCCGCCCGCCGCGCCGATGCCCACACCCGGACGCTCGACGTCCTCCGGGGGGCGAACGTCGTGTACCTCACGGTGACATTCATCGTCGTGATCCTGCTGCTGTCGGGCGCCGATCTCCAGGTCGCCGTCCCGTGGGTCGACTTCGTGGTCCACAAGCTGTTCCCGGTGATCGTCCTGGTCGACTGGCTCATCGATCCGCCGGTGGGCCGCTTCACCGTGAGCGACGCCCTGCTCTGGCTCGTCTACCCGCTGGGCTGGCTCGGCTTCACCCTGATCCGCGGCGCGGCGGACGGGTTCTACCCGTACCCGTTCCTCAACCCTGCCCATGGCGGGTACGGCACGGTCGCGGCCTACGTCGTCGCGATCCTGGTCGGGTTCCTGGTGATCGCCGGGATCGTGCTGTGGCTCGGGAACCGGCTCGGCGGGCGCGAGAAGGGCCGCCGCCCCCTGACGGGCTGACCGCCGAAGGAGATCGGATCGAACCCGCTGGAGGACGTCAGCTGGCTGCCGGCACGATCCTGCCCTCGGCGTCGAGCGTGGCCTGGCGACGGCGGATCGCCTTCAGCTCTGCGCCGGGGACCTGGTCGCGGGCGTGGTAGCTGGAGCGGACCAGGGGCGCCGACTCGACGTGCTTGAACCCGAGCGCGAGGGCCTCACGCTTCATGTCGGCGAACTCGTCGGGGTGGTAGTAGCGCTCGAGCGGCAGGTGCCTCTCGGAGGGTCGGAGGTATTGACCGACGGTGAGGATGTCGACGTCCGCCTTACGTAAGGCCTCGAAGGCCTCGGTCAGCTCGGACCGCGTCTCGCCGATCCCGACCATCAGCGAGCTCTTCGTGTGGGCGACGTAGCCGATCTCCTCGGCGAACTCTTTTGCCCGCCGGAGCACATACAGCGAGCGATCCCAGCGCGCGCGTCTGCGGACCGGCTTCTGAAGCCGCTTCACCGTTTCGAGGTTGTGGTTGAGAATGTCCGGCCGGGCCTCCATGACCGTCCGGAGGCGATCGTCCGACCCGTCGAAGTCCGGGATCAGGACCTCGATCCCCATCCCGGGGCTGGTCTCGCGCATCGCGAGGATCGTCTCGGCGAAGATCCGCGAGCCGCCGTCGGGCAGGTCGTCGCGGGCCACGCTCGTCACGACAACGTGCTCGAGGCGCATCGCCCCGACGGCCTCGGCGACCCGGCGCGGCTCGTCATCGTCGAACCAGGTCGGCCGGCCGGTCTTGACCGCGCAGAAGCCGCAGGCCCGGGTGCAGGTGTCCCCGAGGATCATGATCGTTGCGGTGCGCTGGTCCCAGCACTCCCCGATGTTGGGGCAGTGGGCCTCCTCGCAGACGGTGTTCAGATTGAGCCCGCGAAGGAGCCCCTTGAGGTCGTGGTAGTTGTCGCCCGACGGCATCCGCGCCTTGATCCAGTCGGGGTGTCGGCGGAGCGGCGTGACCGAGCCGCCCATCGCGATCGTCTCGGGGGCGGCCGACCCGTGGTGGGCCGACGGGGCGCCGGGCGGAATGAACATCGGGAGCTCGCGTGCCATCGATCGAAGTCTACGGCGTTACGGCGCGATGGGGCCGCGTCGGACGAGGGATGTGCAGGTCGAGGTCTCGCCCAAAGGCGCTCTGACGATCAACCCGCGACCGGGCCGGCGGATTGCGTTGGCGCGCAAAACGTGACTGCACGGAGCCGCTCGGCCGCGGCTTCCGGCGTGATGTCCCGCTGCGTCTCGGCAAGCAGCTCATAGCCGACCATGAACTTCCGGATCGTCGCGGACCGGAGGAGCGGCGGAAAGACATGGCCGTGCAGCAGCCAGTGATCGGTCGGCCCGCCCGAGAACGGCGCCTGATGCCAGCCCATCGAATACGGGAATGGCACCTCGAACAGTCCGTCGTAGCGAGCGACGAGCTCAGCCAGGGTCGCGGCGAGGCTGTCGCGCTCGAGATCCGCAACGTCGGCCAGCCGGGCCAGAGGTTGCCTGGGCAGCACGATGGTCTCGAACGGCCACGCAGCCCAGAAGGGCACGACCACGATCCAGTCGTCATTCTCGATGACGACGCGCGGCCCTTCGTGCTCCTGCCGGCCATAGTCGACCAGGAGGCTGCGACCGGTCCTCGCACGATGGTCGCGCTGGGCGGCGTCCTCACGAGCGGCATCCACCGGCAGTGCGGATCCCGCCCAGATCTGGCCGTGCGGATGGGGGTTCGATGCGCCCATGGCCGCCCCCCGGTTCTCGAAGACCTGGACCCACCGATAGTCGTTTCCGAGCTCCGTGGTCTGCTCGGCCCAGACGTCGATCACCCTCCGGAGCTCCGGCCCAGCCAGCGCGCCGAGGCTCAGGTCGTGGCGCGGCGAGAAGCACAGAACCCGGCACGTTCCCCGTTCGCCCTCTGCCACGAGGACGCCCGACGACGCCCGTTCGATGGACGTCGTCGGCTGGAGGGCGGCGAAGTCGTTCGTGAAGACGAACGTGTTCTCGTAGACCGGGTTGTGCGCCCCGCCCGCCCGCTCGTTGCCGGGGCACAGGTAGCACTCGGGATCGTAGCTCGGGCGGTCATCGCGGGCGACCGGATCCTGGCTTCCCTGCCATGGCCGGCTCGTCCGGTCGGCGGACACGAGAACCCATTCGTCGAGCAGGGGGTTGTAGCGCCGATGCGGCGCGGCCAGGATCCTGGCCGGGACGCCGGGCGCTGCTTCGTCGCCCGGCACCGTCGGCTCAGCGATGGACGTGGCTCGTCCTGACATCGTCGAACTCGGCCCGGAAGCCGCTGCCGCCCATCGCCACGAGCCCGATC
>JACDAH010000191.1 GCA_013695505.1 Chloroflexota bacterium
TCGATGGCGGGGTCGCTGAGCACGCCGTGCGTCGCGCACGCGTACATCTCGGTGACGCCTTCGCGCTCGAGGGCGCGGACGATTTCGGTCAGCGTCCCGCCGGTGTCGATCTCGTCGTCGACGATGATGGCAAGCTTGCCCCGGACGTCGCCGATGACGTTCATCAACTCGGCCCGGTCGAGGTTCCCGATCCGCCGCTTCTCGATGATCGCCAGCGGCGCGTCGAGAAGCTCGGCGAAGGTCCGGGCGCGCTTGGCGAAGCCGAGGTCGGTCACGACCACGACGTCGGTCAGGTGCTTGTGGATGAAGTAGTTGGACAAGAGGTGGACGGCGGTCAGCTCGTCGACCGGGATGTTGAAGAAGCCCTGGATCTGGCCCTGGTGGAGGTCCATCGTCAGGACCCGGTCGGCGCCGGCGACGGTGATCATGTCGGCGATGAGGCGAGCCGTGATCGGGACGCGCGGCTGGTCCTTCTTGTCCGACCGGCCATAGGCGTAGAACGGCACCACGGCCGTGATTCGCCCGGCGCTCGCGCGCTTGAAGGCGTCGATCATGATCAGGAGCTCCATGATCGACTGGTTGACCGGGTGCGACGTCGGCTGGACGAGGAAGATGTCCTTCTCGCGGACGTTGTCGAGGATCTTGACGAAGATGTTCTCGTTCGCGAACTGGAAGACCTCGGCCTTGCCACATTCCGTGCCGAGCCAACGGGCGATCTTCCGGGCCAGCTCCGGGTTCGAGTTGCCGTGGTAGATCTCGAACTGGTCCGCGTACACCGCGTCCTCCCGGATGAGCGGCCTCACGACGCGGTCACGCGTCGGGTCCCGGCACGGGATCGCTGTCGCTCGGCTCAGCGGCGCCATTGTCCTCGATGCCATCGCGCTCCGCCAGTCCGGATCGGAAGGCAGCGATCGCGACGACCCGATCGCCATCGGCGAGTCGCATGACGATCACGCCTCGAGCGCCCGAGGAGTAGCGGTTGATCGAGTTCGTCTCGGTCCGGATGACCTGGCCGCCGGCGCTGATCAGGAGCAGCTCCTCGTCCTCGACGGTGACCTGCTGGACCGCCGCGACGAGACCAGTCTTCTTGCCCTCGAGGGCGATCAGCCGGACGCCCTGGCCGCCACGGTGCTTGATCCGGAACTCCGTCAACCCGACCCGCTTGCCATAACCGGTCTCGGTCAGGACCAGCAGATCCGCCTCGGGCTCGACGATCGACATCGCGACGACGTTGTCGCCCTCCTTCTTCAGAAGGCGGATCCCGATGACCCCGGCCGCATCGCGGCCCATCGGCCGGACCTCGTCTTCGTGGAACCGGGCGAGCATCCCCTGCGACGTTGCGAGGATCACGTCGTCCTCTCCACTCGAAACGTCGACCCAGGCGAGCTCGTCGTTGCCGGCGATCGTGATCGCGCGGATGCCGGTGGAGCGTACGCGCTCGAACTGCTCGAGCGGCGTCTTCTTGATGTGGCCCCGCCGGGTCGCCATCACCAGGTAGTGGCCGGGCTCGAAGTTCGGCAGGACGATCGTCGCGACCGGCACCTCGCCGCCTTCGACCTGGACGCCTGGCAGGTTGATGATCGGGGTGCCCTTGGCCTGGCGGCTGGCGTCGACGATCGCGTGGACCTTGGCGCTGAACACCCGGCCGCGGTTTGTGAAGAACAGCGCCCAGTCGTGGGTGTTCGCCACGATGAGGTGCTCGACCGCGTCCTCCTCGCGGGTGACGTGCCCGATGATCCCCTTGCCGCCGCGGTGCTGGCGGCGGTACGTGGCGACCGGCTGGCGCTTGATGTAGCCGCGGCCGCTGATCGTGATCACGACGTCCTCGTCGGCGATCAGGTCCTCGTCGGTCATCTCGCGGCTCGAGTCGTCGGCGACCCGGGTCCGGCGCTCGCCCCCGAACTTCTTCTTCAGCTCTGCGAGCTCGTCCTTGATGATCCCGAGGACGCGCTGCGGGTTGGCGAGGATATCCTCGAGCTCCGCGATCAGCTGGATGACGCTGAGGTACTCGTCCTCGATCTTCTTGCGCTCGAGGGCAGCGAGGCGGGCGAGCCGCATGTCGAGGATCGCCTGGGCCTGGAGCTCCGACAGGTCGAAGCGGCTCATCAGGTTGTTGCGGGCGTCCTCGACCTCGCGCGATTCGCGGATCGTCCGGATGACCGCGTCGAGGTTGTCGAGGGCGATCTTCAGGCCCTCGAGGATGTGCGCCCGGGCGCGGGCCTTGCCGAGGTCGTACTCGGTCCGCCGGCGGACGATCTCGCGGCGGTGCTCGAGGTAGTGCTGGAGGACGCTCTTGAGCGGCAGCGTCTGGGGCTGGCCGTCGACCAGGGCGAGCATGTTCATGTTGAACGCGAGCTGCATCGCGGTGTGCTTGAACAGGTTGTTCAGCACCTTGTGGGGGTTGGCGTCGCGCTTGATCTCGATGTAGATCCGCATTCCGTCGCGGTCGGATTCGTCGCGCAGGTCACTGATCCCATCGACCCGCTTGTCCTTGACGAGATCGGCGATCTTCTCGAGCAGGGTCGCCTTGTTCACCTGGTACGGCAGCTCGCTGACGATGATCGCCATCCGGTCCCCGCGGACCTCCTCGAAGGCGACCTGGGCTCGCATCACGACCCGGCCGCGGCCGTGGGCGTACATCTGGCGGATGGCGTCGACGGTCTCGTTCTCACCGGTGAGCGGGTTGCGCTGGCTCTCGAACCGGTAGATGGTGCCGCCGGTCGGGAAGTCCGGCCCGAGAACGTGCTTCGAGAGATCGTCCGAGGTGATCTCGGGCTCGTCGATCAGGGCAACCGCGGCGTCGCAGATCTCGTTGAGGTTGTGGGGCGGGATGTTCGTGGCCATCCCGACCGCGATGCCGCTGCTGCCGTTGATCAGGAGGTTCGGCAGCCGCGCCGGGAGGACCGTCGGCTCCTTCTGGGTGCCGTCGTAATTGTCCTGATAGTCGACCGTCTCCTTGTCGATGTCGTCGAGCATCTCGGCGGCGATCGCGGTCAGGCGAGCTTCGGTGTAGCGCATCGCGGCGGCGCTGTCGCCGTCGACCGAGCCGAAGTTGCCCTGGCCGTCGACGAGCGGGTAGCGCATCGAGAAGTCCTGGGCCAGCCGGACGAGGGCGTCGTACAGGGCCACGTCGCCGTGCGGGTGGTACTTGCCCATGACCTCGCCGACGATCGCGGCGCACTTCCGGAACGAGCTCGTCGCGCTGAGCCCCATCTCGCCCATCGTGTAGAGGATCCGGCGATGGACGGGCTTGAGGCCGTCGCGAACATCGGGCAGGGCGCGCGCCACGATCACGCTCATCGCGTAATCAAGATAGCTCACCCGCATCTCGTCCTCGATGTGGATGGCGCGAATGTCGCCCAGGTCGTCGGTCACGGGTCAGGCTCTCCTAACGATCGTTCGTTTGTGTCATACGAGTGGAGGCTCCGGCATCGGGTGTCCGAGGATGCCTTTTCCGAATCGCGCCGCTGTCTCCGCGGCGCGCGACGTTGACGAGACGCCGGCTCGGCGATGGATCCCCGTCAGGCGCACCCGGATCCGGGCCCCATCGGCCTCGTCGATCTTGGGCAGCGTGTCGCGGATGACCCACGCCCGGTGGCCGTCATCGGTCCCGGCCGCCGTTTTGGCTTCGGCTTCGAGGAACTTGGTGGTCGCCGTCCGGTCGATGCCGGCCATCGACCGAAGGGCCCAGGCGAGGGCCTTCTGGACGTCGGGCTCGGCGTCGCCGATCAGCTCGCGAATGAGCCCGAGGCCGTGGATCGCGACATCCGGCTCGCGACCCCGACG
>JACDAH010000235.1 GCA_013695505.1 Chloroflexota bacterium
GTCGGGCGGCATGCCGCCCGCGGCCGTCATTCCTCTTCGACTGCCCGGCGCCGGCCGCGCATGATCACGAGGATCACCGCCACGATGATGATCAGGGCGATGACGCCCAGGATCAGCGGCAGCGACGAGCTGGAGCTCGAGGTCGGCGTGGAGGTCGGCGTGGTGCTCGGCGGCGTCGAATTGGTCGGGGCGCCGGCACTCGCACCGGTCCCAGCGGACGCCTCCACCGATGGCGCCGCCGACGGCACGGCCGATGCGTCGGTGAGGAGCGTGTAGCCGCGCGAGCCATAGCCGAAGAGCGGCGTTCCGCCCTGCGTGGGCTGATTCGTCCAGCCTGCGAACTTGTCGGTCCGGTAGGCGTGAAGCTCGGCGTCGTAGTAGAGGATGTGGTACGGCGCCTCGTCGTACACGAGGTTCTGCATCTCGGCCAGGATTGCCTTGCGCTTCTCCGGATCGGATTCGGCGCGCTGCTGCTTGAACAGCTCGTCGTAGTGCGGGTTCGCGTAGTAGCTGTCGCTCGAGCTGCCAATCTCGCTCGTCTGGAAGAACTTCAGGAGCGATGTCGGATCGGGGTCGCCGACCCAGCCCCACATGTAGATGTCGTAGTCGCCCGGACCACCCGGCGGGCCGGTCACATCGTCGATCAGCTTGCCCTCCTCGGTGACCGCGGCCGTGACCGTGATCCCGAGCTGGCCGAACCACTCGACGAGGAACTGGGCGTTGGTCGCGTTCTCCGACTCGGAATCGGGCCAGGTCAGGCGGAGGTTGATGACCTTGCCGTCCTTGTCGAGGCGCTTGCCGTCGGCGTTGAGCGTGTACCCGGCCGCGTCGAGGCGAGACTTGGCCTCGTCGATGTTGAACGAGCGGGGCTTGTCGGGCTCGACGTGCCAGCGGGTGTGGAAGGGTGGAATGATCGTCGTGCCCGGCTTGCCGTAGCCGCCGAGAGTCGATTCGACGAGCTTGGTCGTGTCGATCGCGTAGCCGAGCGCGTCGCGGAATGCGACGTCGGACAGGGCGGAAGTCGAGCCCTTGTAGCCCTTCTTGCTCCCTCCGGTGTTGAAGGACAGCTCCGTGTAGCCGTTGGCCACGCCCTCGACGGTGGCGATATTGGGCTCGTTCTTGAGGGCATTGAACTGGTCGGCCAACACGCCCCGGACGTAGTCGATCTCGCCGGTCTTGAGGGCCTGGACCATCGTGTCGCTGCTGGCGAAGTGCTGGATGATCACCTCGTCGGCCGCGCCCTGCGTCCCCCAGTAGTTCGGGTTCCGGGCGAACCGGATGAAGTCGCCCGGCTTCCACTCGACGACCTGGTACGGACCCGTGCCGACGATCGGCGGCTCGTTCTTGAAGAAGCCCTTGGCCTCCGGATCGCCGATCTGGGCCAGGTCGTATTTGCTCCAGATGTGCTTGGGCAGGATCGGCACGTAGGCCTGGAGCAGAAGCGGTGTCGGGAAGTCCGTCGTGACGACGAGCGTCTGAGGATCCGTTGCCTCGACCTTGCTCACGCCGGAGTCGGTCAGGTAGCCCTCGAGATAGCCCTCTCCGAGGTAGCCCCGCTTCGACGCGACGGCATCGAGGATCAGCTGGTACGTCCAGCGAGCGTCCTCGGCGGTTGCCGGCTGGCCGTCGGACCACTTCATGCCGGGCCGGATCTTGAACGTCCACTGCTTGCCATCGGTCGACTGGGTCCACGACTCGGCGAAGCCCGGAGCGGGCTCGATGTCCGGCCCGAAATTGACGAGCAGGTCGTAGTTGAGGGTGAAGACCTCGAAGTCGGCCACGACGACCGAGTTGAACGGGTTCAGGACCTGGAGGTCCTGATCGGTTCCGGCCCGCAGGATGAGGTCGCCCTCGGCGGCCGTCGCCGACGCGCCGGGCAGGATCGTTGAGAGCACGAGCCCGACGGCAACGAGTGCTCGGGCCAGTCGAGCGCGCAGGGGATGTCGCATTGCTCCTCCTCGTCGGTCCTGCCGCCACAGCGGACGACGGACGATCACCGCCTCCAGACCCCGGTCCCGGAGGCGGCCGAACTGTCCCATAGCTCGGCGGGCCGCTGCAACACCGGCCCGCATCGTGGGCCGCGGAATGTGTGGCCGCACCTGCGGGCTGGGCACCTTGGTCAATCGGCCGTGACCACCTCCTCGACGACGAGCGTTCCGGCGTCGGCGTCGAGCGTCGCGAGCGCGCCGAGCGGGACGGTCGCGTGGTGCTTGTTGTGCCCGACCGGCAGACCGAAGATCAGCGGCAGCCCGAGCGGCGCGAGAACCTCCTCGACGATGTCCTCGGCCGACAGCTCGGCGATCTGGCCGGACCACTTCGCCTTGATGTCGCCGACGACGATCCCCGCCGCGCCGTCGAACAGGCCCGCGTTCCGGAGGTGGGTCAGGATCCCGTCGTGGACGTAGGCCTCGTTCTCGATCTCCTCGAGGACGACGATCCGGCCGCGGAAGTCCGGTGCGACGCGAGTCCCGATCGCCGAGCTCAGCAGCCCGGCGCAGCCCCCGGTCAAACGGCCGGTCGCGCGCCCGCCGACGACCGTCCGGACGTATGGATCGTCGGGGTTCGGTCCGATCGGGCCGTACGGCTCGTCGCTGAAGAGAGCCCGCTTCAGGCTGGCCTTCGAGAACTCGGTCACATCGGGCGCGCCGACGCCCATGGCCCCGTTCGAGTAGAAGCTGATCTCGTTGCCCCAGGCCTGGCGGGCGAGATGGAGCGTCGTGAGGTCGCTGTAGCCGCAGATCGCCTTCGGATTCGCCCGGAACGCCGCCTCGTCGAGGAGCGGGATCAGGCGCGGGGTGCCGTAGCCGCCCTGGAGGCACACGATCGCCGCGACCTCCGGATCGGCGAGGGCGGCGTTCAGGTCGGCGGCGCGGTCGGCATCGGTGCCGGCCATGTAGCCGTGGCGGTCGTTGACGTGGGCCCCCAGCTTGACCTTCAGGCCCCAGGCCTCGAGGCCGGCGATCCCGCGCAGGATCTCGCTCCGGCTCTCCCAGGCGCTTGCCGGGGCCACGACCGCGACGGTGTCGCCCTCGCGGAGGCGGCGCGGCTTGCGCGGGGCGTCGGCGTCTCGGTTGTTCGGTGTCGTCATCGGTGCCTCATACCAGGAAGCTGGTGGCCGGGTGCGCCTCGAGCAGGATTGGTCGGTCGATCCGGAAGCGCTCGATCTCCGCCGCCGACGGCGTGGACCCGTCGACGACGAGCTCGCTCAGCACTCGGCCGAGGACCGAGGCGTACTTGTAGGCATGGGCGGCTCCCAGGACGACGTGGAGCCCAGGGACATCGGGCAGTTCGTCGACCACGAAGTCGCGGTCGGGCGTCAGCGTATAGAGGCAGGTCTTCGTGTAGATCTCCGGCCCGAGCTGGTCTGGCAGATGCCGCCCAAGGAAGTCGGTGAGCCGGGCGAAACCGACCTCGTCACGGGCGTACGTGCGGGTTGCGGGCGTGACCTCCGCCCCGCCGACGTCCTCGGCCGACTTCGGACCCGCCTCGCCGTAGGTCGGGAAGCCGTAGAAGGACGGGTCGTCCATCCAGATCCAGATCGGGAAGCGGTCGGGCGCGAAGAGTGCCGGGTCGGGCGGTGCGAAGTAGGTCACCTGGGCCTGGATGATCGTCAGCGGAAGGCGACGGTCGAACGCGGCGAGGAGCTCGCCCGTCCAGGCGTCCGTGGCGAGGACGACCTGCGGCGCCCGATGCCTGGACCCGTCGTCGAGCTCCACCTCGATCCCGCCACGCCCGAGGGCGCAGAGGTGGCGAACCGGCGCGTTCTCGATGAGGGTCGCTCCGTTGGCGCGGGCGAGTCGCTGGTGAGCCGCGTTGCCCTTGTTCGGGTCGGCGATCCCGGCGTCGGCCTGGAACAGGCCATGGTGCTCCTCACCGAGTCGCCACTGGGGCCAGCGACGGGCGATCTCCGAACCGTCGAGATGCTCGAACGGGACACCCTCCACGGTCATCGCATCGATGTAGCCCTCGAGGGGGATCGCGGCCTCGCGCGGCCCGATGTCGAGGCCGCCGGTCCTTGTGACGATCTGCGTCCCGCTCTCGGCCTCGAGCTCGGCCCACGTCGCGAAGGCGCGCCGGGCGAGCCGGATGTAGTCGGGCCGATGGTAGGAGAGGCGGATGATCCGGCTGTGGTCCTGCCCCGCGCCCTTCGAGTGACCGAGCGCGAATTGCTCGAGGCCGAGGACCCGGTCGCCGAGTCGCCGGCTGAGCCAGTAGGCCGCGCCGGAGCCGATCGCCCCGAGGCCGACGACGATCGCGTCCCAGTCGTTCCGCACGGACCGATCGTAGTGGCGGGTGGGGTTCAGGCGCCGGGCCGTCGCGCATGCCGGGCGGTGGCAGAGGCATCTTGATCGAGGGCGTACTCGCGCCGCTCGATCAACTGGACCCGGCCGCCGATCTCGATCGTGCCGTCGGGTTGCGGCCGGACCAGGATCTCGGAGCCGATGCCCTGGCGGATGGTGATCGACCGGGAGACGATTGAGCCCAGCTTGACCGCGGCGGCCCCGGTCGCCTCGTCCTCGACGATCCCGAGATCCGTCGCGAAGTAGCGCGCCCGGACGATCCCGACGGGCTCGTCCTCCCACGCCCACACGTAGATCCCGATCTGGCCCACCGGCGGGCCGACGAATGCGTCCACCGCGGCGGCAGTCGGCAGCTGCTCCTGGCGGAACTCGTGGACCCATTCCGGGCGCGCGCGGATCCACGTCCGGACGTCGTCGTGGCGGAACGGCACGTTGCCGGCGGGTGGGCGCAGGGTCGTCGCCGGTGCGCCGGTCTCCCGGAACAGCCATGCCGCGCCGACCGAGGGATGACCGGCGAACGGCAGCTCGCGTCCGGGCGTGAAGATCCGGATCGCCCCTTCGGCCGCGTCGTCGACGAAGACCGTCTCGGAGAATCCGAGATCGATCGTCACCGCCTGGCGCCGGCCGGCCGGGATCGCGCCGCCGTCGAGGAAGACTCCGAGCGGATTGCCGCCGCGGCCGTCCGGACCCACGAAGACGCGCAGGACGTTGAGCTCGGTCACCGCTGGTCGGTTTCGGTGGCGGGGCCTGGGCTGCCCGTGGCGCGCTCGAGCGCGACCCGCCCGACGCCCATGATCGTCATCGCGTCGGTGATCCGGCCGTCGGCCGTCATCGCCAGCGCCTCGTCGAACGGAAGCCAGCGGATCGCGAGCTGCTCGGTCGGCTCCGGGGCAGGGACGCCGTGCGAAACGGCCCGCGCGGCGAACACGACCCCGGCCTCGTCGCTGACCGAGTTCGAGAGATGGAACCGGACGAGCTCGCGCCAGTCGTCGGCTTCGACGCCGGTCTCTTCGAGCAGCTCGCGCCGAGCCCCGTCGAGCGGCGACTCGCCGGCCGGGACCCCGCCCTCCGGAATCTCCCAGGAATAGGCGTCGAGCGTGTAGCGATGCTGCCCGACGAGCAGGACACGATCCTCGGCGTCGAGGACGACGACGCCCGCGGCAAGGTTTTCGAAGTGGATGACGCCGTAGATGCCCGGGCTGCCATCGGGTCGGTCGACCTCGTCGTGCCAGACCGTGACCCACGGATTGTCATAGGCCACGCGGCGAGTGCGGCGCGTCCACGGACCGACCGCGACCTTGGGCTCCGGAGCGAACGGGTCGGGCATCGGGTCCATCGTCGCACGGCTCGGACGAATGGTCGCGTGAGTGCGCGCGTCGTGCGGCGAACCGGTCCAGGCCGCACCATGGACGACCCCCTGAGGACGCGATGCGCGGACGCTCGATCCTGATCGGAGCCACGGCGGCCACCGCCGGCCTGCTCTTCGCCGGCTACGGCGTCGGCAGCGTGCTCGTCTACGAGGAGCTCACCTCGATCGGGCCATGCCCGGTCGGCTGGGCCGCCAACAGCCCCGCGGCATTCGCGATCCTCGGCGCCAATGGCCGGCCCCTGCCAGGCCACCCGGAATTCGACACGGAGCCGTACTGGATGCCCGCGCCGGAGGACGTCCGCATCCCGAGCCGCGATCCGGGGATCGAGCTCAGTGGCTGGTACGTCGCCGCGGCCGATCCCGCCGCGCCGACGGTGATCGTCATCCATGGGCGCGGTGCGTGCAAGCGCGATCACACGGCACTGCTGCCGGCTGGGATGCTCCACCGGAACGGGTTCGCGGTCCTGCTGGTCGACCTCCGCGAGCACGGCGATTCGACGATCGAGGACGGCCACTTTGCCGGCGGGACCGAGGAATATCGCGACGTCCTCGGGGCCTGGGACTGGCTCCGAACCACGAAGGGCATGGCGCCCGGGCGCGTCGGGCTCGTCGGAATCTCGCTCGGGGCGGCCACGGCCCTGATCGCGACCGGCTTGGAGCCGCGGCTTGCGGCGGTCTGGGCGGATTCCAGCTACGCCGACCTCCCGGGCTACATCCGGGATGAGCTCGCCCGGCGCGGCTACCCGACCTTCCTCGATGTCGGCGCCGTCGTCGCGGGTCGGATCCTGCACGGCGACGACCTGGCTGCGGTGAGCCCGCTCGAGAGCGTCCACCGGCTCGCCGGGCGGCCGATCTTCGTCACCCACGGTGAGGGCGATGAGGTCGTCAAGGTCTCCGACGGACGGGACCTCGTCGCGGCCGTCGAGGCCGATGGTGGAAGGCCCGGATCCTGGTTCATTCCCGGCTCACGGCACACGATGGCGATGGTCGAGCAGCCGGCTCAGTACGAAGAGCGCCTCGTCGGATTCTTCCGGGTGGCGCTTGGCGGCTGACGTCGCGGGATGGGGCCCGGCTCGCCGGACGTGCTGCCGCCGTCTCTAGACTGTCCGGATGAGCGAGCGCGCAGCCAGCCAGCCGATCCACGCGGTCGCCGCAGTGCGCGACGTCCGGATCCCCGTCTCGGACGGGTTGGAGCTGTCGGCCAACCTGTGGCTGCCTGAGCCGCTCGGCGACGGAACGGGACCGCAGGCGTTCCCCGCGATCCTCGAGATGATCCCGTATCGCAAGGACGACTGGCGCGCGGCGAGCGACGAGAGCCGCGGCGAATGGCTGGCGGCGCGGGGCTACGCGTTCTGCCGGCTCGACATCCGCGGCACCGGCTCGTCGCCGGGCATCGCCCTGGACGAGTACACCGCCCGCGAGACCGAGGACGGCTACGACGCGGTCGAGTGGCTGGCAGCGCAGGCGTGGTGCAACGGCAAGGTCGGGATGTGGGGCATCAGCTACGGCGGCTTCACCGCGATCCAGGTCGCACTGCTGCAGCCGCCGCACCTTGCCGCGATCGTCCCGATGATGGCGACCGACGATCGCTACACCGACGACGTCCACTACCTCGGTGGCTGCGCCACGGTGTCCGAGCTTTCGCAGTACGCAGTCTCGATGGTCGGGATGAACGCGATGCCGCTCCGGGCGGAGTACCGCGGCGCCGGCTGGGCAGCGGAGTGGAAGGATCGCCTCGAGAGCACCCCCATCTGGCTGTTCGAGTGGCTCCGCCAGCAACACGACGGGCCGTACTGGCGGCAGGGCTCGCTCGCGCCGCACTGGGACCGCCTCCGGACGCCGACCTTCCTGATCGGCGGCTGGGCGGACGAGTATGTCGACGCAGCCCTCCGAATGCTGGAGCGCTGCACCCACGCCCCGCGCCGGGCGCTGATCGGCAACTGGGTCCACGACCTGCCCGATGACGCCTACCCGGGACCGAACGTCGACTGGTATCACGAGATGGTCCGCTTCTTCGACCACTGGCTCAAGGGCGCCGACAACGGCGTGGTGGACGAGCCGGCGCTCGTTGCCTTCCGCCACGGCTGGGCCGAGCCCGAAGCCTTCCCGGCCGCGTGGCCCGGCGAGTGGATCGCGGAGCCGACG
>JACDAH010000261.1 GCA_013695505.1 Chloroflexota bacterium
CCTCGACGCTGCCGGACCGCAGCTGAAGGTCGTCTCGAACTATGCGGTCGGCTTCGACAATGTCGATGTCGCGGCCTGCACCGCACGTGGTGTCGCGGTCGGCAATACGCCGGGGGTCCTGACGGAAACGACCGCCGACCTGGCCTGGGCTCTGCTGATGGCCGCCGCCCGGCGCGTGCCCGAAGGCGATCGGTACGTCCGGGCGGGCAAGTGGAAGACCTGGGGTCCGCTCCTGCTGCTCGGACCCGATGTCCACGGCGCGACGATCGGGATCGTCGGGTTCGGGCGGATCGGACAGGCGGTCGCGCGGCGGGCGCGCGGCTTCGGGATGACGATCCTGTACCAGGACGTCCAGCGCGCGGCACCCGAGGTCGAGGCCGAGTTCGGCGCGACGTACCAGCCGCTCGAGGAGCTCCTGCCGCGCGCCGATTTCGTGTCACTCCACGTCAACCTGACCCAGGACACGCATTCGCTGGTCGACGCCGAGAAGCTCGGCTGGATGAAGTCGACCGCGATCCTCGTCAACACGTCGCGGGGCCCGGTCGTGAACTCGGCGGACCTGGCGGCGGCACTCCGCGGCGGGACGATCGGCGGAGCGGCGCTCGACGTCACCGATCCCGAGCCGATCCCGGTCGACGATCCGCTGGTCGGGCTCGACAACTGCCTGATCGTGCCCCACATCGCGTCGGCGTCGCGGGCGACGCGGGGCAAGATGGCCGAGATGGCGGCGGCGAACCTGTTGGCCGGTATTCGTGGGGAGCGGATCCCGACGCCGGTCAACCCGGAGGTCTACGAGGCCTAGCGGCCCAACGCGCACGCCTGGCCGACGAAGGTAGCGCTGCCGTTTCCGGTAGCCGCATAACGGGCCAGTCGCGCAAGGCTAGCCGCGGGTCTCGCGGGTCTCGCGGGTCTCGCGGGTCTCGCGGGCCTCGCGGGGGGAGGGGATCTCGACCACGACATTGGTCGACTTGACGACACAGATCGCCTCGTCGCCGACCTTCAGGCCGAGATCGTCGACGGCCTCGGCGGTCATCAGGCTGACGAGCCGGTGCGGGCCCGCGAGGACCTCGACGACCGCGACGACCCGGTCCTTCTCGATCCGGGTCACGATTCCGGCGAACCGGTTCCGAGCGGACTGGGCGATGATCGGACGGTCGCTGGAGCCTTGGCGGCGCTGGCCGATGAGCCGGGTGACCTCCGCGATCGGGACGAGCCGCTGGCCGCCATCGGAGCGGACGACCGTCAGACGCCCGTCGTCGGCCCAGCGCCGCACGGTGTCGACGGTCACGCCGAGCATCTCGGCCGCCCGGCCGATCCGGACCTGGTCGCTTCCAGCAGTCATCGCCGGGATTGTATGGGCACCGGCTCGGTCGCCGTCTCGTCCGCTACGCTTCGGCCACGGGCCGGTAGCTCAGTGGCAGAGCAGGGGACTTTTAATCCCTTGGTCGTGGGTTCGAATCCCACCCGGCTCGCCGAATAGAAAAGGGAGAGCGAGGAAGTGCCCCCGACCGGTTCAGTTGCCAGCGGTGGGGGGAGACCACGGCGGTCGCCAGCATCGGGGACACACCCAGTGTATTGGCGATGTCCAGTCGTCGAGCGGTGCGGGTCTCGATGCTCCGTGAATCTGTCAGGGGCCAACTGCTCAGGGAACTTGTCAGTCTCCACGAATGGAGACGACGATCACGAGGACCTCGAGAGCAGCGACGGACCTGACGGACGAGCTGACGACGACCGAGGCGGCCGGCATGGTCGAGCGATCGGAATGTCCCGGGCGACCGCCCTCGCGTCCGCTTCCACCGTCACCGGTTCGCATCCTTTTCGGGCCCCGCTCGGCGACGCCCCGACGGCCCCGGTGCGCTCATCCTCGGGACCGGAGCGGGCTCCGCGGTGGGGGCTCGCACCGCCACCACGGTGCGGCTCGGCCGCGATGCCGCGACGGCCCCCGAACGGAGGAGCGTATCGATGGATAGCGGCGATACCGCCTGGATGCTCATGTCGACCGCCTTGGTCATGATCATGTTGCCGGGGCTTGCCCTCTTCTATGGCGGCCTGGTCCGGCGCAAGAACGTCCTCTCGACGATCATGCACAGCTTCTTCGGGCTGGCGATCGTCAGCGTCGTCTGGGTCCTGGTCGGCTTCTCGCTTGCCTTCGGCCCGGACGTCAACGGGATGGGCCTCATCGGCAACCTCGACTTCGCCGGGTTCATGGGCGTGGGTCTCGAGCCCAGCTCGCTCTATGCCAAGACGATCCCCTTCGTCCTGTTCGCGGCCTTCCAGCTGATGTTCGCCGCGATCACGCCGGCGCTCATCACGGGTGCCTTCGCCGAGCGCAAGCGGTTCGCCTCCTTCGTTCTCTTCACGATCCTGTGGTCCATCGCCGTCTACTCCCCGATCGCGCACTGGGTCTGGGCGAGCGACGGCTGGCTGTTCAAGCTCGGCGCCCTCGACTTCGCCGGCGGCACCGTCGTCCACGCCTCGTCGGGCGTGTCCGCCCTGATCGTCGCACTCCTGATCGGCAAGCGCGTCGCCAGCGCCGAGAAGATCGAACCGCACGACATCCCGATGACCGTCCTCGGCGCGGGCCTGCTGTGGTTCGGATGGTTCGGCTTCAATGCCGGGTCGGCACTCAGCGCCGGAGGCCTCGCGGCGAGCGCCTTCATCGTCACGAACACCGCGGCCGCGGCCGCGACCCTCACCTGGGTCGGCGCGAGCTACCTGATCCACCGCAAGGTCAGCGTCGTCGGTGCCGCCTGCGGCGCGGTCGCCGGCCTGGTCGCGATCACACCTGCGTCGGGCTTCGTCACCCCGGGCGGTGCCATCCTCATCGGCCTCGTCGCCGGAGGACTGTGCTACAGCGCGACCCTGCTCCGCGAGCGGATCAAGATCGACGACGCGCTCGACGTCTTCGCCGTCCACGGCGTCGGCGGTGTCTTCGGGGCCGTCGCCACGGGCGTCCTCGCCACGAGCGCGATCCAGGGGCCGGCATACCGGGGCCTGATCGACGGCAACGCCGGCCAGGTCCTGATCCAGCTCGCCGCCGTCGGGGCGACAATCGCCTACGCCGTCATCGCGACGTTCGTGATCATCAAGTTCGTCGACGCGATCCTCGGCATCCGGATCTCGGCCCGCGACGAGGAGCTCGGCCTCGACCTCTCCACCCATGGCGAGGTCGCCTACCAGACGTAGCCGCGACTCCGGGCGGCGCGACACCGCGGCGCCCGTACCTCGGCCCGACTGGACCACAACGACGCCGACCGCCTGGCTCCTCCCGGGCGGTCGGCTCGACCCTCCTCAGCTCCCGGAGCTCATCAATGTCGAACACCGCTCCACAGCGACCTGCCCGCGGGCGGGTCCCGACCGGCGGCGCGGCCTCGATCGCGCCGCTGTATGACCCGGCCTTCGAGCACGACGCGTGCGGGATCGGGT
>JACDAH010000274.1 GCA_013695505.1 Chloroflexota bacterium
CGCTCCTCGACTTCGTCGGTCTGGCTGACGCACAGGACCGGGATCGCGGACAGCGCGGGGGTCGCCCGGATCTCGCGGCACAGGTCGGCGGCGGTCTTGTCGCCGCTGACGACGTCGATGATGACGAGCTGGTTGTCGGCGACCTTGGTGAGCGCCTCGCTCGCGTCGGCCGACGTCGTCACGGTGTAGCCGACCTTGGTCAGCACGGACGAGATGGTCTCGCCCGATGTCGGATCGGTGTCGATAAGCAGGACGGTGCTGGCGGGCACGGAGCCTCCGCAGGCAGGGCGTTGATGGGTGATCGGGCTGGCAGCGGTGTGGCGGTCAGTCGACCGGTCGCCCGTGAGGATACAACGACGGGCTTGCGAGGCGCCGTCATCCGCCCGACAGGCTGTCGCTCGACCGCTTCAATACAGGGCGGGGAAGTGCCTCGTGCTACACTCCGCAGCGTTTCCTTTCGGTTCCGCGCGGCTCTTGCCGTGAGCGGGACGATTCCCATTGGAAGGAGTGTCCAGGCGCATGCGCCGATACGAACTCATGCTCGTCCTGCGACCGGACGTCGCGGACGACAAGGCTCAGGCGGTCATCGACCGCACGACTCGCGGGCTGATCGCGTCCGGTGGCCAGATCATCAAGGTCGCCCCCTGGGGCCGCCGCCGGCTCGCCTACCAGATCGACCGGTATCGCGAGGGCTCGTACCACATCGTCCTGTTCGAGGCCCCGCCGGACGCCCTCGGCGAGATGGAGCGGACGCTTCAGATCACCGAAGAGGTGCTCCGCCACCTCGTGACCCGTGATGACCGGCCGGCCCGGCCGGGTCGCCGCGATGGCCTCGACGAGGACGGCGAGGACACCGACGACGCGGATCTCCCGTCGGCCCAGGACGACGAAGAGGACGACGATCGCGCCGAGCGAATCGACGAATCCGAGACCGAGGCGGCCCCGGCCGCCATCGACTGAGGGAGCTGGACGATGGCCCTGTGCAAGGTGATGATCATCGGCAACCTTGGCGCGGACCCGGAGATGCGCTATACGCCCAGTGGGCGGCCGGTGACCCAGTTCAACGTGGCGGTCAACCAGAGCACCAAGAACCAGCAGACCGGTGAGTGGGTCGAGGCGACCGACTGGTTCCGGGTCAGCGTCTGGGGCGATCGCGCCGAGCGTGCCGCCGAGAACCTCCGCAAGGGCAACAAGGTCTTCGTCGAAGGTCGCTTCAAGACCCGCGAGTTCGAAGGCCGCGACGGGCAGAAGCGGACATCGCTCGAGCTGACCGCCGACAGCCTCGTCAACCTCGAGAAGCGCAACCGCGAAGAAGGCGACGGCGAGTTTGCCGGAACGACTTCCGCTCCGCCTCGGCCCGCAGGGGCTGCGGCCGGGGCTCCGGCCGGTGGAAATGCCCCGCGCGGCAACGGCGGCGGGTTCGACGACACGAGCGACCTCGACGACCTGCCGTTCTGACCGGGCGCCCGATCCGGATCCACCCCGCGGCCCGTCCGGCCGCCGACTGACTTCGCCCGACCCATTGCGCGGCCTGCGCGCCGCCCCACCAGGAGACACCGATGGCACCCCCCGCCCGAGCCAAGAAGCGCGACGACTATTACCGCGACCGCCGTCGCCGGAAGGTCTGTGCGTTCTGCGCCGACAAGACCGTCTCGATCGACTACAAGGAGGTCAACCGCCTCCGCCGTTACCTCTCGGAGCGGGCGAAGATCGAGCCACGTCGCAAGACCGGAACCTGCGCCGAGCATCAGCGCGAGCTGGCCGTGGCCCTCAAGCGGGCCCGGATCGTCGCCCTCCTGCCGTACGCGCCGCAGCACCTCCGACCCTAGCCCTCGCTTCGACGTCCCCGGACGAATGGCCCGCGAGGCTGCGCGGGAGCTCCGTCAGATGAGCTCGGCCTCCGACCTGCGCGACCGGGCAGCCGCTGACCGTTGCGCTTGCTGCTTCTGATGGGCCGATGATCGAGGGAGTTCTGCTGCTCACCGGCGGGGCCGCCGCGGGACTTTTCGGGTCGCTCCTCGGGCTCGGTGGCGGGCTCCTCATCGTCCCGCTCCTGACCCTCGGGTTCGGCCTGGCCCTGATCAAGGCCGTCGGGATCAGCCTGATCTGTGTGATCGTCACGAGCGGCGCCGCAGCCGGGGTCTTTCTCGAGCGGCGGGTTGCGAATCTCCGCCTGGGAATGACCCTCGAGCTGTTCACCGCGATCGGGGCGTTGGTCGGCGGCCTCATCGCGTTCCTCCTGCCCGAGCGGGTACTCGAGACGCTCTTCGCGGTGCTCCTGGTGTACGTCGCGGTCACGATGGCCCGGCGGCGCGACCCGCCGAAGGCGGCGAGCGCGCCGGACCCGGCTCAGTCCCGGACTCAGGCCCCGACGACTGCGCCACTCGGGCCCGCGGCTCGGCCGCGGACCTTCCTCGACCAGATGTCCGGCCCGGACTACCGGGTGCGGCGGATCGGCCTCGGGATCATCGGGAGCGTCTTCGCCGGCGTGACGTCGGCCCTGTTCGGGATCGGTGGCGGGCTGGTCAAGGTGCCGGTGATGCACGTGATCATGACGGTCCCGCTCCGGGTCGCGACCGCAACGAGCAACCTGATGATCGGGATCACGGCATCGGCAAGCGCAATCATCTACCTGCTCCGCGGCGGGATCGATCCCTACGCCGCCGCGCCGACCGCGATCGGGGTCTTCATCGGGGCGAGCATCGGCTCGCGGGTGGCGTCGCGAATCGACCTCCGGATCCTGCGCGGCCTGTTCGTCGCCATCCTCCTTTACACTGCGTGGCAGATGCTGCGGCGAGCAATCGCATGACCGCCTCGAGCCCGGGCGGTCTGTACGAATCGGCGACGGGCGCCGGATCGACCCCCACGGCCTCGCCGGAGCCGGGAGCACCTGGCCTCGAGCAGTCCATCGCGCGACTCCTGACGCTCGGAACGTACGGCTCGATCGGCCTCCTCGTGATCGGCGCCAGCCTGATGGTGGTCGACGGAATCGGACCCCTGAGCGGCGGGCCGGCGTTCGATCTCGGCCGGCTCGTGCCCGACG